>CATPCN010000278.1 GCA_955652855.1 uncultured Chthoniobacterales bacterium
GAGCAAGAATCCGGGTCGGTCTCCGGGCCAGTATCTATTTCACTTTAACAAACCCAATTGACTACGTCAAATCGGCTTGTCGGGACGTGGGTAATGGGCAGCAGGCGATGGGAATGCCTAAGCGGCATTTTTCCCAGCCCTACAAACCCAAAAAACCGAAGCAAAGTCAGCGCGGGTCTGCTTACTTCACTTCTATTGTCGCGCCTGCGTCTGTGAACTTCTTCTTGATCGTCTCAGCTTCATCCTTGTTCACGCCCTCTTTGATGGCCTTGGGCGCGCCGTCCACCAGATCTTTGGCTTCTTTGAGGCCAAGATTGGTTACTTCACGAACGGCCTTGATGACGTTGATCTTGTTGGCGCCAGCCGCCACCAGGATGACGTTGAATTCGGTCTTCTCCTCGGCCGCCGGAGCCGCCGCTCCGCCCGCCGCCGGAGCCGCCGCCACCGATGCCGCTGCCGCCGAAACGCCCAGTTTTTCCTCGAGCAGCTTCACCAGTTGCGCTGCCTCAAGCAAGGTCAGCGTCTGAATCTGTTCTGCAATTCCGTTGATGTCCGCCATGATCTTCCTTCCTACTCCCTTTATTCTGAGAACTTGCCTTCTTTAACGCCCTGATCGATTACCACCGCAAGATTTCGTCCCACGCCGCCGATGGCAGTGACCAGCCTTTGCGCCGATGCCTGAATCAAAAACAAAACTTTCGCCAAAAGTTCGTCGCGTGACGGCAGCGAAGCCAGTTGCTGAATCGACTTGACGTCGATCACACGGCCTTCCACCATACCCGCCTTGAAAGTAAAACTTGGATTCGCTTTCGCGTAAGCGGTGAGCGCCTTGGCGAGCGCCACCGGATCTTTGCTGGTCGAGGCCAGAGAAGTCATGCCCACCAACTGGCTCATGATTTCCTCCGCCGGAGTGCCCACGGATGCCTTCTCGGCCAGGTTGTTCTTGATGACCTTATAATCGCCGCCCGCGCCGCGGACCGTTTTGCGCAGCTCGAAATCCTGCTGCACCGTAAGCTTCTCAAAGCTGGTGACGAAGATATTTTGCGCCTTCTCGAAGTCCTTCTTCAGAGCTTCGAGATCTTTTTCCTTATCAGATTTCTTCTTCATGGCGGATTCTCCCTACACCTGTTTCGCGTTGAACGAAGTCACGTCCAGATGGACGCCCGGCCCCATGGTAGAGCAGATGGTGACGCTCTTGACGTACTTGCCTTTGGCGGCGGCCGGCTTGGCCTTGATCACGGCCTGGATCAAACTGGTGGCATTTTCCAGCAGCTTGGGGGTTTCAAAACTCACCTTGCCCACCGGAACGTGAATCACGCCGGTCTTGTCGACGCGGAATTCAACTTTGCCGGCTTTCACTTCCCTTACGGCGTTGGCGATGTCGGTGGTCACGGTGCCAGTCTTGGGATTGGGCATCAGGCCGCGCGGGCCGAGCACCTTACCGAGTTTACCCACCGAGCGCATCATATCCGGAGTGGAAATCATGGCATCGAAATCCGTCCAGCCATCGTTCTGGATTTTGGCCACCATGTCTTCGCCGCCGAAGAAATCCGCTCCAGCCGCCTCGGCTTCCTTCAGCTTGTCCCCGGAGGCGATCACCAGGACGGTTTTCTTTTTTCCCAGCCCATTGGGCAGCACGATGGTACCGCGCACCATCTGGTCGGCATGCTTGGGATCGACGCCCAACCGCAGGTGCAATTCAACCGTCTCGTCGAACTTGGCGAACTTGATTTTCTGAACCAGCGGAACCGCTTCGCTGAGAATGTAGGGGCGCTGTTCTACGAGCTTGAACGCAGCTTGAAATTTCTTACCTTGTTTGGGCATATCTCCTCATTGGTGCAGACGGCAGAACCCACTTCGAGTGAAGCCTTGCCTCCCACTGAGTTCTTTTCTTAGCGTTGTTGCGCTTGTAACACTTTAGCAAACCGGGGTCCGGTTTGTCCAGTGGGCCAATGGCTTTACGAACAATCGCGAGACCGATGGATGGGACAGCGGCTCAATCAAGCGCTAGGTTGGCAGCGACCGATCTCAAGGGCTGAGCTCCAAATCGTCATTGATCCGCTGGGTATGCAGGCGCTCTACTTTTTACCATGTTTTAGAAGATGAATTTCACAGCAAACTGGATCTGCCTCGGAAAGTTGGCGCTGCCCTGTCCGACTGTGGCCTTGGTGATGGTGCCAAAGTTCGAACTGTTTGGATCGTTGTTAAACTGCGCCTGCGGGAAATAGAACGTGTTGAACACATTGAATGCCTCAGCGCGGAACTGAAGGGAAGTGTGCTCGGTGATTTGCGTAGTCTTATTCACCGACATCTGGAATTGGGGCGTGGAATGCAAGCGTAGTCGACCATCGCGGTAAGTCGTCTCGCGCGGGGCGTAGCGCGGCAGAATCAGAAAATTGTAATTGTCGAGTGTGCAGCCAGGCAGCGTGGCACTGAAGGGTTGCAGACTAATGCTGTTGTCGGAATTAAAGCGCGCCACGCAGGGGCGCACTCCCTGGATTACCGGAGCGGACCAGTCGATACTCGGGTTTTTGGCTTCCCGGACGTACTCGACTCCACTGGGAAGGCTCCAAGGCATGCCGGAGGTATAAGTGAAGATCATAGTGTGTTGCCAGCCGCTAGCCAAGCGGCTCCAGACCCGGCTGGAGGAATTGAAGAAATGGCGTCCTTTACCGAAGGGCAATTCCCAAACGCTGCCGACCGATACAGTGTGAGGATGATCGTTTGTGTATAGACCGCGTTGCAGTATCATCTTCTGGTTGTCGTTGAATCCCCACTGCTCCACCTGTTTTGAGAGCGTGTAAGCGCCGGACATGGTGAGGCCGCCTCTGGCGCGGATTTGATATGTGACTTGCAGGCTGTTGTACCAGAGCTTGCCATCGTTGCGGCCGTCCTGGGTGATGCCGCCGAACTCGGGGAA
>CATPCN010000279.1 GCA_955652855.1 uncultured Chthoniobacterales bacterium
CGCCAACCCACTCAACGGTTTCACCCCTTCGGCTAACGTCACGATCGTGGCGACATCCACTGTGGGTCCTGCAACATCTTGGACGGCATCCGCCACGCACTCGCAGACAAAGGTCGGATGCGACAATTCAACCGGTGCCCTTATTTGCAAGTAATGCCACAGATTTGATGGTGCAGTACAACCAGAATGCCGGTGGAAGAGGGGAGGCGTAGAAAGGCGCCTCCCCTCTTTCGTGTTCTGGGCTAGTGGGAGTTCAGTATCTACCCGGTTAGAACCAGCGCCCCAACCGAATGAAAATGGAGTGGCGACGGCGGGAGTTCAGACCGTACTCAACTCTTATGGGCCCTACAGGCGTGTCGGCCCCCAAACCTCCGCGGGCTCCAACGACGCGATCAGGCTGAGGGACGACGACGGTTGGCGGGGCGTACGCGGTGTCCGCAACGGAATAAGATCGATATGCGATCTCGCCTGCCATCACCTCTACCCGCATTAGCAGTTGACCTGTAATCCTGTAAGAGGCCACGATAGCGGCCAAACGCTCCGTGTCGCCTCGCAATTCATCTCGCCTCAGGCCGGCGAATCCTTCCTTTCCACCAATCGGAAATGTCAGCTGGAGCGGTAACGATTGGCCCCACGCGAGCCGCAGACGCGGGCGCAGCGCGAACCTGCCAAACCCGAATTCGTAGGCTCCTTCGGCTTCCGCCCACTTGTAACGGTCTGTGACCACGCCTCGCGTTTCCAGGCTTCCGCGCCCGTCTGATGGCAGCCATGCGATTGAGGCTCGAGGTCCGAAACCGCTGCGGTCACGTCCGTTTGGCGCGGCCCAAGCTCGGGTCTCGGCGGCGACTGTTGCGATCCACTCGTCTCTGAAGGCGCGCTCAATCCCGAGCAGCCCAACCGCCTCTCTGATGTCGAGTGGCAGCGCTGCCACGCCACTTGTATCAAACGTCCGAATGCTCTCGTACGCCACGGTAACGCCCGCCACCGGAGTAAGAGCATTCACTCCCATTGGATTGACGCGTCGCAGTCCGAGCGAGACCTCCTGGCGGTAAGTTCCTCCAGCAAGGATCACCGAGCCTTCGATGGCGCGACCAGCCAACTGCCGATCGACAAGCCCGGTCCACACACGACCGCCCAGATCGCTATCGTAGGCGAACCCGGCGCCCAGCATCGTGCGCGGCGCTCGCTCCACGTTGACATCGAGCTCAATAGAGTCGGGCGTGCCAGAGGGGTTGAGCCAGATGCCTTCGATCGAGCGGGCGCCCTTGAGCGCGTCTAGGCGACGGGCGAGCCCGGGAACGTCGATCAAAGTACCCGGGCGCAGTCCAAGCAACTGCCTCACGTCTACGACGTCATTGGGATGGGCAGACCGCACCTCGGAGACGCGCGCGGGCTCGTGGACAGGGGATCGCAGGGCCTCCGTTGCATCGCTATTCTGAGAAGGAGGGAAGGGGTGGCACTGATTGGCGAGCACACTCGTCGCGGCTTCGTCACCCCGCGCAACGACCGCTCGAGCCGTTGGGAGGGAAAAATCGAGTCGTGATACGTCGGCCACCGGCGTTACGATGTCCACATCACCAGCCTGCAGGAGTGGAGCGCCTTGCCGATAAAGTAAATTCACCAGATGGCCAGCATAGGCCAGCTGGGACTGATAGTCGACAGAGTCGGTCCCACCTCTTACCCGGGAGACAATCACCCGCTGCACTCCTAGATCACGCGCCGCGTCTACAGGCACATTGTCGGAGAGTCCACCGTCCGCGAGCATGTGCGACCCGATCTGAACGGGGCTGAACAGCAAGGGTAACGCGATGCTGGCACGTACAGCTTGCGCGAGATCTCCGCGTCGGAGTACGACTGTGGTGCGATCATTGATGTCGGTCGCGACGGCACGAAATGGGATCGGAAGCGCGTCGAAGTTCCCACGTGCCGCAAGGTTACCGCGCAATAGCAAGGCGTCGAGCATCGCGTTGATATCTCCTTCCCTGACGGCCGCGTTTTGCAGCTCATAACCGTGGGCGGTACGCTCAAAAAGTACGGTGACCGGGAGGAGGCGCAGGGAAGCGGGAGGACGGGGAGCATAGGCGCGAAAGGCGCTGAAATTCGTGAGCTGTTCAAGTGTCTCTTCGAGCTGGTCAGCGGTGTAGCCACTGGCATAAAGGGCGCCGATGAGAGCTCCCATGCTGGTGCCGACCACGAAGTCGGGATGGATGCCCTTACGCTCGATTGCGCGGATTACCCCGATGTGCGCAAGTCCACGCGCGCCACCTCCGGCTAGCACGAGGGCGGTACTGCGGGGCTCGCACGCTTGGCCGTTCGCGGAAGGAGCTGTGACAGTTGCAAAGAGTACGAACGCCATGACACCGGAAAAAACCGCAACGCACCAGTGGCGTCGTACTCGCTGTACGCGGGGCTGCGAAAACTGAGAAACGGCAACTGTATTCATCTCTGAAAGACGAGACAGGACCCGCAACTGATACGCGTCGAGGGTTCGCGGCGACCTACCGCAACCGCCCCTGCGGCCGCCCCCTAAGATGAAGAAGTCTTAGCGTTTCTTTGACGTTGCGATGTGAGTCTTGTAATAGACCCCGAGATGTGGATAATCCTGTCGCCAACGCGCCAGACCCTCGGTCGACCTCGACACTTCTCCAGCTGGTAACGATGATCACCAGAGGCACGCTCGCTATTTTGGGTGTGATATTTGTCCTGTCCCCTCAGGTTGCAGGGGCGCAGGCGGCCGCACCCTGCGATTCCACCTGGCGCGAAGCGAATACCGGGGCGTTGAGCGGTCGGACTGTGAGCGACGTGATTATTGTTACCCGCGACCCCGCGCTAGGACCCGGACCATTGGCCCTTGTTAAAGCGGCTCACGTTCAGACAAAAGAATGGGCCGTCCGCCAAATGTTAGGGGTAGAGGCCGGCCGTCCACTGGACACCCTCAAGCTCGCTGAGGGAATCAGACGGCTCCGCGCGAGCAAGGAGTTCGATCACGTTACGCTTGAACAGCAAGGCTGCCAGGACTCGGGCTCCGTTGATTTGCGGCTCGTAACGCAGGACGTCTGGAGCGCGGGTATCGATGCTCGCCTCACCGCGTCGTCCACGGGCAGCATCACAATTACGGAAAAAAACTTCCTTGGCACCACCCGGTCTGTGGGGGCTGGCGTCGCGCTAGCCGACCACCACTTGGGTTTTACCTTCCGCCTCAAGGATCCGACGCTCTTCCAGGGCCGCGCACTCCTCGGAGCGCGGTACAACGCGTACGGCGATGGAAGAGCCAGCGGCGTGTTGTTCGAAACTCGGTCACTCGATCCCAGGCCACCCTGGCGTCTTTGGGTAAGCGTATCACGTTCGCATCGCAGCCTAGCGAGAGATTCGTCGTTGACGGTTACTCCGAGACCGCCTGATTCAACGGCGTTGGACTCGACCGTCGTTCTGGATTCCCTATATCAACCGATACATCAAGGCTACGATCTCCACCGGCAAATAACCAGCGTGCTGGTCGCGCGTCGTCTCTTCGTGGTCGCTGAACGTGGCGTCTACGCGCTCGGTGGCGTCGAGAACATTAGAGATGATCTCCACGTCGCGCCCGAACAGCGTGTGCTCGGCGCGCAAGACGTGACGCGCTGGTATAGTGGCACCTCAGTAGGTCTCGGCGTCAAGTCGGTCAACTACAGCCAGGTTTTCTGGTACGCTTCGGGAGGGGATCCACTCGACATTCCGATGGGATTCGAGCTCGAGACCGTCATGTCCATCGGGCGAGAAAAATGGAGCAACCGGCCGATGCAGCATTTCGACGTGTGGGGTGGACGCGCTTGGCACCCGGCAGAGAGTGTTGTCGCCACGACAGACGTATGGGCAAGCGGCTTCCATTCCGATAGTGGAACGGCAAACGGAGTTTTGCGGCTTGCTGGCGACCTTGTCACCAAGGCAAGGGGCGGCTTCTGGACCGTGCACGCAGCGATGGAGAAAATAGCGAATCCAGATCCCGACGAGCACGCGCTCGCGAGCGATGATCCAATTCGCCTGGTAGTGGCACCACGCTCACATCTGTCGGAATCCGCTCGCGTGCTTTACCTCGAGCGAAGTATTCGCCTTGGAACCGAATTGTTTGCTCGACCTTTGGCGATCGCGGTGTTTGGTGCCGCAAGCAAGCGCACAGGCACGCTCGATCCGAATTTTGACGAACTGGTCGCAACCAGTGCAGCCGTTGGCGGGCTTGGGCTGAGGCTCCTTCCTCGTGGACCAAGTGACGGTACTCTCAGACTGGATTTTGGCCACACTCTGAACAATTCGCCGCTCGTTTCTCAGCGCTGGTACGTCACCGCAGGTTTTGCCGCCGCATTGGGCGCTAATCGCAGGCGGAATGGCTGGGACCGCCCCTAGGTCGAGTTAGACCTATTGCCCCGCTCGAGGACCCGTCCTTCGACTGGGTTTTCACATCGTGCCGAGTCTCGCATTGGCTTTCACCCGATGTGTGGATTGGAGGCTTCCCGTGCAACATTGGTCGGCTACAATCCACTTGCACGGCAAGAAGGCCAATCGCGACGACGCGATTATGGGGGGAATTGACCTACG
>CATPCN010000280.1 GCA_955652855.1 uncultured Chthoniobacterales bacterium
CTATTGATTCGTCCAAAGTCCGAAGCCTGCACAGTAGTAGACGGGACGCCGAGGTTTTGAATGTTAAACGCGTTGAACGCTTCACCTCGAAATTCGAGGGCGACGGTTTCTCCGAGCGGAAACCGCTTGAAAACGGACAAGTCAACGTTGTAAACGTGCGCGGAGCGGAGTACGTTACGCCCGAAGTTACCGAACGAATTGACCGGAATGGCGAACGCGCTGGTGTTGAACCAAGCCGCTGCGCTGGGATTTGATACCGAGGGATCTCCTACTAGATTGGGGCGCGCATATGAAAACCAAGGTATTCCGGCTCCGATATTCGCCACATCCCCGGCAACGCCGATATTGAACGGTTGCCCGGAACGCAACTGCGTAACTGTGTTTATTTGCCAGTTGCCGAGTAGCACAGAGGCCGGCCCGGTGTTAAGGAAGCGCTTACCTCTACCAATTGGCGGTTCCCAAGTGCCGGAGATGGAAAGGAAGTGTGGAATATCGTAGCCCGATACGGACCTGCTCAACTCTGGGTGATAGAAATCTTGAAGACCTGAGCCGCCCGCACCGTTTTCAGAATCGAACCATCCACTCGATCCGTTATCAAGCGTCTTCGACCAAGTATATGAGATCAAGTACGAGAAGCCGGCGGCGAGACGGCGCTGTGCCTTGAACTCGAAGGCGTTGTAGTTCGCCTTCCCCCGATCCGTTTGATAGAAATATTGGCCGTTGTACCAAGGGAAGGGAGTACGCGCCTGAATCTGCGCGTTCGTTCCAGGAGGACCCGGCAAGGCGGTATTGGCATAGCCAGTCAGATCATTACGGTTAGTTTTGCTTCCCACATAACCTATTGCAATCACGAGGTTGTTAGTCATTTGCCGCTGAATCTCGACATTCCATTGGTGCGAATACGCGTTCTTGTGGTTCGCATCTTCGTACCAGGTTCCATTGTTCCAAGGAGAAGGTCCCGGAAGGGGGGAAAGAATGGAGTTCTGGGCAGTACCAACGGTTACGAGCGGATCGCCTGCGGCGTTGAAACTGGGAGTTGATTGGCCACTCGCGGGCCAACTATTCATGGAATTAGAGAAGGACTGGCTGAGTCCAGTTAGGGTGTCGAAGATAATGCCGTACCCGGCCCTAACCGCGATCTTATCCGTGGCCGCCCAAGCGATGCCTAGACGCGGACCGACATTGTCCCATACCGGATTTGGACCGTGGATTGGGTTGGGGTCCAACTTAATGTGCTCACTAAAGGGAACATTTGCGGGCATACAGGGAGCTGCCTTTTTTGTAGCACAGGAATCCGGAAGCGATGTTCCACCAATTAAATAAGTCCCGGTGTTGTTATCGAAAGAGGTCTGTAGTCCGGTCGCAAGCCTGGGCTGGTTGATATGGTCGTAGCGCAAACCCAAGTTAAGAGTAAGCCTGGGCTTCACTTTCCAAGTATCCTGGAAGTAGCCTCCCCAACTCGCGATTGAGTAGTCGATGATGTTGTTTAAAGCGAATCCTCCATCGGAGGGTAAGCCCAAAAGTGCGGACGCCAGCGACGCGCCGGTTGAGCCCGAATTACTAGGGTCGGCAGTTTGCGGACTGTTAAAATTCCAGTGTTGTCCGTTGCCGCTTTGCGTGCGCCTCTGGTCAATCCATTGGAAGCCGGTGCGAAACGCGTGCACGGAGTGAATCCAGGAGAGATTCCCAGCGACGCTATAGTTGGGGTTTCCGCGAAGGGCAGGACTACTAATCGCGGATCCTCCCCAGAATCCCGAAAGATTTACCGCCACGGGCCCATAGACGTCAAGGCCCTTCCAACCTTGTGCGCTCATAGGGCCGACGCCAGCCGTCGGAGGCGATGAGAATACGAACGGCCGAGAGGCAAATCCGCCTTGGACATCTAGCAGCACGGCGTTGTTAAACACGTGCACCCAGCCTGCGCCAATGTTCTTCGCACTCATGGATTGAAATTGGGTAACGCTAAGGGTTTGCGGATTCGCTTGCGTGACGTTCATCCGGCTGTAGCGGAACCAACCGCTGTTGTGGTCGCCCAGCCGCTGGTCGATCTTGATGGTATAGCTATTGGAATTGTTTTTAGCGGAATTCGTATTGATGACGTTGTTGGTCGGATCTCCCGTGAGATTAGGCTTATCAAAATACGTTTGCAAATACTGCTGCAACATTGGATCAATGCGGTTCGCTGGAATTTTGTTTCCTGGGAACGGATCGCGAACCAAAACACCGCCGACTAACCTGGTGGTTGCGGGGTCGTAGATGGTGCGTTCGGGTAGGAGATTATTAGCAGCAGAAAAGTCGCCGGCTAGTTCGGTCGCGGTTGGCACGCGATATCTGGAGCCAGCGGCTCTGCTGTAGCGCCATCCCTCGTATCCGAAATAGAAGAAGGTCTTGTTTTTGCCGTCGTACAACCTGGGGATCGAGACAGGCCCGCCCAAGGCGGCCCCGAACTCATTTTGCCGGAAAGGGCGCGGCTTTCTGGGGTTACCGCTGGAGTCCACGTCCGAAAATTTGTTGCGCGCGTCAAAGTAGTCATTGCGGAGAAACTCCCAAGCGGAGCCGTGATAAGCATTGGCGCCAGATTTGGAGACGAGATTGACGATGCCACCGAGCACCGTTCCAAATTCAGCACTGTCATTGTGGGATTGAACCTTAAATTCTTGAATGGTGTCGACGATTGGCAAAATGGAGTAGGTCGTGGTGCGGAAGTCGGTGTTTATTACGCCGTCCAGTAAATAGACGCTGGAGCGGTTCCACTGTCCGTGAATCGATGGATTGGCGAAGCTCGAACCAGGGATGGCGACCGTGGAGCCGTCATCCGATCCCAAATTGGCGCCCTGGCTGGTGCTGAGCGGGGTCGCACCAGGCGTCAGCGTAAGTAATTGGGTGAAATTA
>CATPCN010000281.1 GCA_955652855.1 uncultured Chthoniobacterales bacterium
CTCCGGGATAGGTGGGCCGGCCAGGGATACCGCGCGGACCCATAGGATTTCAGCGTGCACACGGCATAGGGAGTGGCATTCGAGCGATTCGGCATTCGCACCTTGAGCCTGACGGGAGATTCGGCTTCGCCTGCCGGGCAAGTCCAATCGGCGGTGAACCTGTCACCTGCGGCGGCAAGGCGTTGTCCGAAGGAGTGGATGCGCGTGGATCCGGTGTCCCGCGCAAGTTTGCCCTCGCACCGGTCCTCATGCCAGTCGGAACCGCAGGTCTTCTGAAGTGCGGCCACCAAACCTCCCAGACGGTCCGGGCTAGGGTTCGGGTCGCGCTTTTTCGTCGGCCCCCGCTCGGGTTGTGGTGGTTTGTCCTTAGATGCGCCTCTATCTCCGGTCTTGGCGTCCGGCTTCTTCTTGTTGGAAACTCCTTTCGCCGCATCATCCTGCGAAAAAGCGAGAGGAGCAGCGGAAACCAGGAGCGCTCCCGCCAGAAACGCGTGCAGAGCGTACTGTTTCAACTCCCAGAGCTGGGACAAGCCCCAGACCACGATGCTGGCTAGCGAAATTGCCGCGAACTCGCCGAAGTAGCCCCAGAAAGCGGCGATTAAAATATTCGAAGCCCGCAAAACGAATGTGCCGGCGATAATGACCGCCAGGGAAATAGCCGCCAGCGTCCGTTTGCCTTTCGTGTTGCGCCAGTGAAAGCCGGGGAACTCCACCGCGAACCAGAATAGTATGCCGACCGGGATTTCAATCCAGCGAGAGAGGTGCTGCCAAAGGCGGCCGTCGAGAATGGCCTCGAGATAGCTGGCTTGCAGGAGGTGCCCGTAGACTCCCCCGATGTGCGATGCCAATTCTTGCTCCTCGCGCGAACCGATCACTGCGATTTTGCCCCGCAGCCGTTGAATGAGACCGGTCTTGAGCGGCATCGGTTTTTCATGGGGCAGCACAATTTCGGTGGCGGGGATCAACTCCTCTCCGGGACGGAAGTCATCGGGTTCAAACAAGGTTGAAAAGAGCGGCCTTCCGTGGTCTATGTGCGCGACAACGGCATCTTCGTGTTCCAACCCGGGACTCACCAGCTTGGCTGTTTGCCATGCGATCGTGGGAAAGAGGCTTCCGTTTTTGCGGGGCGGAATCTGGGCCACCAGACTGACTTGGCGGGAGTCGACCGCCAGGTTTATGATCCCTTCTGAGCAAAGAGGCCCATCCGAAATGTGGATATGCGGAAGAATTTCCGTGCCCTGCCGATTTTCAGCCTCTCCCAATACGACCGGCATGCGCTCGCAGGCTTTCTGCAGAGATTGGCGAAGTACAATATCCTCGCCGCAGATTAAGTTCCCGCCAAATGCCATGTCAATCAGGATAGCGCGCGGCTGATAGGCGGCGACGCCGTCAATCAGGCTGGCGATGTAGGCGCGATACGCGCAGGTGTCACCGCTCGATTTGGGTAACCTGGGATCGTCATTCACCTGAACTACAGTTGTAAATCGAGGTTTCGTGGAGCGATAGGTCGACGTTAGAAGCTTCTGATACCCAATTGCCGCCATGCTCACGCGGTCCTCGCGGCCGAGCAGAAGCTTGAAGAACAATACCTCCTCTATGAGGACCTGAAGAGCTACGAACCCGAGCAGTCCGACCGCCAGGCGCCGCCAGTTTGGCGGGCGTTGGTTTGGCGGCGGAGGTGCGTGTGGATTCATCGTCGTCTCACTGGATGGCCATGGTAACGGTGTTCGAGTCCGCGCCCTCGACGGTCAAGATGATGGGGACCGCGCTGCCAACGGGTGCGCCCGGGGGCACGCGGAAATTGACTTGGTAGAGCCCCGAGAAGCCCGGGGCTAATCCAGCGAAGTCCACCTGCGCGGAGAGGTTCCCCACGCTCACGGTAGTTCTTCCTTTGACCCTCGCAAGGGGATTGGAGGGAGCGGGCGCCGTAACGTCAATCGCCGCGTCGACCGGGCCCAGGCCCGTGCAGTAGATCGATACGATGTCGCCGCGGCGCGCCGGAGAACTCGCGTCCGCGAGCTTGCCGGATGTCAAGAGAATTGCGCCTTGCCCGGATCCGTTTTGAGCGACAGTGAAGATTCCAGGTTGCGCCGCGGTGGTGACCATGGACAACGGAACGGAGGGTACGCCATTTCGCTCCACCGTCAATTGCGCGCGCTGGCCCACCGGAACACTGAAAGGAATCACGCCGTTGATCTGGCGCGGGCCGGCGTAAAACAGGGGGATGACGGTGTCCCCCAGATGCACTTGAATCCCCGCGAGTTGGGAGACCGGGGAGCCTTTGGCCGAAGCCGCGGATGCAGCCAGGCTGTCGCCAAAAATGGAGATGATCTGGCCAGGAACGATAGCGTCGCTCGAGCGCTTGAAGCTGGCGGCGTTTAAGACAGATCCGGAGAGCACGAGCGGGGCGTCGGCATTGGTAGTGACGGTTCCTTAAATCAGCGCCCGGGCGACTTGCGAGCCGGAACTTGGCGATGCCGTCAGTTTCAAGCTGACCAGAGCGCTGGAGCTCGCCGAGGGTTGCCAAGTGCCCCGCCACACGCCGTCCGGCCAGGAGCTGAGGGCCAGGGCTGGGTCGCCCGACGAGAAGGTAACAGTCGCCGCGCCCGATTGCAGCGCTGTGCCGCAATCGTCGGCGACCCTGACCTCCACCGGAGCGGGAAGGCGGGCGGCGATCGTGAATAAATTGGGCGGGTTGAGGAAGATTGCGTTCAGGCGCGAAGGCGAGCAGGACGCTGCGGCTTCTTTGTCAACTGACGAGGATTTCGCGGAGAGAATTCCGCCCACTACTACGCCAATGTTGAGCACGTGTTGTTGGCCGTTGACAATTATTTCGGGGAAGGTCAACGTAACCACGTCGGCGTCGCCCACTTTCACTTTGGTGGGGTCGGATAGATCCAGCGTTAGCTCCACCGCCGGCGGAGCTGAAGTAGAAGAGCCGGGTTTGAGAGTTCCCGGGCCAGGCGACCCCGGATAAGTAACGCTCATCCAATCCGGCTTCTTGGAGACGACAAAACTTCTGGTTTGAGTCTCGCCGTGTTTGATATGCACCTTCTGCGGACCCTGTCCGGGCGCGCCGACGATGACCCCGGCTACGTCCAGGCGCGGGGGAATAGTGGGTACGGTTTGGATGTACACCGGGATGACTTTCGGAGTGCTGTTGCCGGCAAATCGGAAGTTGAGCTTGGATATAGATGCGGCATTGGGAGCCGCGACGAACTCGGTGGTTTGCGCGGAGATGGTTTCAAACTCTCCGGGCTGCAACACGCCATTGAACTTGGGGGTGACGTTGATAACGGAGTCGGCCTCCGCCACCGCCCAATCGAGAATTCCGGGACCCGCGTTGTAGAGAAACAGGCTGCGTTCATCGAAGCTATTTCTGTTGGGCTGCGTGAAGAGGGTAATGGCGCTCGCCGACAGAAGCGCCAGCGCGTCGCCACCGTTGGATACGGTGACCACGATGGGAATTTCCTGATCGATGCCTCCGGCCGAAACGATGATGGAATCGGACTGGACCACTCCGCCCGGGAAACCGCCGGGAAGAATTCGCACTGTGATTTCGATGCTCTGACCGGGACTGACGTCGGCCGCGGTGGGAGAGACGTCTATCCAACTGCTCCCCAGCTTTTTCCGGGCACGCACGGACAGTGTATCCTTAGCGGAACTCTTGACCGAAAAGATGGCGGCGGCGCGGCTGTCTTGCTTGGGATCGCCGGTCAACGTGAATTGCAGGCTCGGCGAATCCACCTGGAAGCTGTTGGGGTCCGTTGCCACGATCCGCACCTTGACGGGGATCGTGAGCGGCGGCAAGGCGCCGGAGAGAATCTGAATATTGCTCGAATACTGGCCAGCCGTCAAACCCCTGGGGTTGACGAGAACGCGAAGAACAGCAGGGAAGTTGCCTCCCGTGGGCGTCACCGCCAGCCAGGGATCGCTGATGACGCCTACGGAAAAGGCCGTTCC
>CATPCN010000282.1 GCA_955652855.1 uncultured Chthoniobacterales bacterium
CGGTATTTCGGCGACCAAAGTTTTTGCAAGGTCGACGGATCCGCGGTGCTGAAGTCAAGGATGTGATGTGGTTTAACCCGGGCGGAAATGAGATGAGCGATGAAGAATGGGCTTCGCCGTTCGTGCGTTGCCTCGGTATGCTGTTGAGCGGCGACACGATTGATGTGCTCAATTTCGAAGGCGAAACGATTCGCGACGAAACTTTTTTGCTCATGATCAATGCGCACTACGAGCCGATTCCGTTCGTCCTGCCAGGCCAGGAGCATCTCGAGTGGCAACTGATTCTCGACACCAACAGCGACGAAGGATTTCTAAAGGAGCCGAAGCAATTCGCGTCCGGCGACGATGTCGATGTTGGCGGTCGCGCCACCTGTTTGCTTCGACTGATCGGTGGCGCGCAAGCGCAGGCTCGCGAAGAATCGTGGAAAAAACGTCATGTCGATTTTCCGGCGCTCACCGCCGAGGAAGAACGCGCGGCCGCGAAGAGGAAAAAGGAAAACGCCTGAACCAAAATTAAAAAATGAAATCGCGTGAGAACGTGACGGCGCGCAATTTTGTCATCAGAGACAAACACAATTTGTAAACCGAGCGCCGATTGCAGATTAAATAATTAACACGCATATGACACCGACATCACTCATCATCGTGGCCGATCGCGGAAGTTTGAAAGCTTATCGAGTGGATGAAACGCCGACGCGCGGTCCGAGTTTGCAACTCATTCAGGCGTTCGATCTCACCGATGCGCACGGGAAATTGAGCGACAAAGTGACCGATCTCGCTGGACGATACGCCGTGGCCGACGGGTGCGGGTGTTCATCACGGCGCATCAATTGGCGAAAGGAAATTGGAAACCGAGACCGATCGCCGAATTTACAAGCAGCTTGCCGATCAAATCGTGAAAATCATTGAGCGCAGCGGCAAAGATTCGTGGTCGTTTGCTGCGCCCGCGGAAATTCATGGAGCGATTGTCGATCTTTTGCCGGCCGCGGCGCGCAATCGCATCGTTGAACACGTGAAATCGGATTTGGTGAAAATCGAGCCGGCGAAATTGCCGTCGCATTTTCGTTCGTTGCGGCCGATTTGAAACTCATCCGCGTGCCATGTTGTCATCCCGAACAAAGTGAGGGACCTCCCACAAAGTGATTGATTACACAAGAAAGTAAGGACGTTGATAGCTCCGGCTGCGAGATCCTTCCCCGTTCGGCTTCGCGCTCGCGCGCTTCGCTCAAGGGCTCCGGCTATTTTTGCAGGGCAGCGGAGCCTGCCCTGAGCTTGTCGAAGGGCTCAGGATGACAGATGATTTTTTCGTTCGCGCGCTCTCAACATTAAGACGTAACGTTTGTCCAACCAATCATGCAACTGCCCATCAAGATCACTTATCGCGGCCTGGAAAAATCCGACAACATCGACAATCTCGTCATGGAACACGCCGCGCGGCTGGAAAAGTTTTGCGATCACATCAACCGCTGCGACATCGCGATCGAGCAACCGAACCACGCGCATCACAAAGGTAATCCGTTTCGTGTGCGCATCGACGTGACCGTTTCACGCGGACACGAACTCGTCGCCGATGAAAAGCAGATGGACAACGGCACGCACGATCCGCTTAGCAAAGTGATCCACGACGCTTTCAAAACGATGGAGCGCGAATTACGGCGCGTGGTCGATAAACAGCGGCACGAAGTGAAATCGCACGCCGACACGCGTTCCCCGAAATAATTGTAGCGGTCGCTCCTACGCGGGTGCGCCGCCGAGCGCGCCGGGAAGCGGCGGCGTGATATCGGGCGCAGCCACAACTTGTTTGGGCGGTTTCTCGGGCTGCATTTTCGGACCGGAGGCGGGAGGTGGTCCTGGGGGCGGATTAAGCAAACGTCCGTGTTTAACGATCTCTTTAATTTGCGAACCATCGAGCGTTTCGAACTCGAGCAATGCTTTGGCGATTACTTCGAGCGTAGTGCGATGCGCGGTGAGCGTTTCTTTCGCGAGTTGATAAGCGTCGTCGAGTAGTTTGCGCACTTCTTGATCGATTTGTTCCGCGGTGGCTTCGCTGTAATCGCGTGCGCGCGAAATGTCGCGGCCGAGGAAAACGTAATCTTCGTGCTCGCCGTATTCGACCATGCCCATTTTTTCGCTCATGCCCCATTCGCAAACCATCCGGCGCGCAACCGCGGTGGCCATTTTGATGTCGCCGCGCGCGCCGTTCGTGATGTCGCCGAAGATAAGGTCCTCGGCGACGCGGCCACCCATGCTGACGGCGAGACCGGCGAGCAATTCGTTCTTGCGATTCGTGTACTTGTCTTCTTCGGGCAACCACATTGTCGATCCAAGCGACGGGCCGCGCGGAATGATGGTGACCTTGTGCAGCGGCTCGGTGTGCGGAAGCAATTCAAGAAGCAACGCATGACCGGCTTCGTGATAAGCAGTGTTCGTCTTCTCTTTTTCGCTGAGCGCGAGACTGCGGCGTTCCTTGCCCCAGCGCACTTTGTCGCGTGCTTCTTCGAGTTCCGCGAGCGTGATTCCTTTTAATCCGCGACGCGCGGCGAGCAGTGCCGCTTCGTTGATGACGTTGGCA
>CATPCN010000283.1 GCA_955652855.1 uncultured Chthoniobacterales bacterium
ATACAAGAGTCAGGCTGTCCGCGATTCCTTTACCCCGCTAACCCCGGATCTGCCAATGCAGAACGTAAATGAATCGGGATCTAAACGCAAGCTGAGACAGAAGCGAGGACCAAAAACTTTAAGAAGCGACGTTGGCAAGGAAATGAATAATCTAGTGGAACCTCAAGTGTCTACATGGATTTGATGTGTTCCTGTCCAGGTGGTTTGTACGTGAGCGAATACTACCCGGCGCGAATGCGCTTCCGAACATCGGAATATTTCGGACTGGAAGGCTTTGGGCGTTTTCCGATAGAACCAGACATACATTTTCTTCCATGCCTTGTCCCTTTTTGCGAAGAGTCCCCGCTTTTATTCGCAGAGCGGCTCGATAGAGCTATCTGGGAGAAAAAAAATGAAACGACTCAGTAACAACCGCGACTTGTTTGAAGCCAAGACGAATGAGGTAATTACCGTCACCATCGGAGCCGAGAAAACTCCTCATCAGGTCACTTTTTCCGATTTGGAAAGCGGCGGACAGTGGAGCATCGTGCAGGCCCCCACCCCGCAACAGCCTATAGAAAAGCGCCAGTTCACGATGCCCTCCGGCTCCAGGGATTTTTTTGCGATCGTCTATGCCTTTCCGCCATCCGGACAAACCAACCCAGGGGCGAAGTATCACGTCAGCTTCTCTGGCGAGGGCGGAACCACGGACGGCCCCAACAGCGTCCTTCCGCCTGCATCGGGCGACCTTGAAGACCTTCCGTACGAATTCCGGCTCCCTAACGCGCCACTCGATCACTTCCTGCCAAGTGGGCTCGCGGCTAAGGTCCGGAGCACAGGAGAAAATGTATGAATCGCCATCTGCTTCCACTTGCCTCTTTGCTCACATTGCTGCTGCCCACGTGCCGCGCGCAACTGTCCGACCTTTGTACTACCAGTTATGTGCCGAACGTGGCGAACCGCGCCGTTCAGCTTTTACAGACGGCGAATGCGAAAACGGATGTCACTGAGAAGCAAACGAGCATGCAGGAGGCTCGAAAGGATTTCTCGAATTCTCTGAACGCTGCCACAACTATAGCAGCGTGCTTTAGCGCGGCCGTGGAGGCAAAAAGCCTCGCAGCCGCCCTGGAGGCCCGGCGTATCGACAAACAAGTCGGCGCTTCCGGTGGCACTTCCGGATCCACAAGTCTTGTACCCAGCGGTTCGGTTCCCGCGCTGCTCGGCCTCGCTACCGAATACGGAGGACTCACTGAATCATTTAGCGGAACAACGGCGACCTTCCGCACCACTCCAGCTAAGTTGCTCGCCGCGATGGCCAAAGCCTATGGTCCGGACACGACGCCCATTGACGACCGAACTCTCGCCGCGCTCGAGCGAGTAAGCCTATCGGTTTCATTTGATACTGCGCGTACGGCTACCGCCGATACAAAAGCTGGAAACACGCTTCTAGCGAACTATCAACAACTCTCCCAAGCGTCCGCCCGGATTATTCTCATCAACGATCGCGATCCCCTCGCGCCGAAGAATTGGAAGCGGATCCGCGAATTCAGTCAAAACGACAGCTCAAAGAGCTTGGCCAATGAGGCCAGGCAATTGCTCGCACCGCTCACCCAAATGGCCAGCTATGACCTAGCGCTCGACAAAGCTATGGACGCGTACGATGCACTCGTGAAAAGTGCTACGCCGGATGCGGCTGGGCTCACGAACATCTTTAGAGCTTACCTTGAAGAGATACAAAAGCTGACCCTCCTGGTCCCAGACTGGCACGGGCGACTGGACCGCTATGTCGTGGCGCGCCTGAAGCTCAACACGGAACACAAGAATCTGTACCAACAGATATCAAAAGCTCCGACGCTTTCCCTTGAGCTTGCACTCAACCGTCCGCCTGTCGTCAGCGCCGCATCGTCCATGGCAAGCACGGGTACTGCTGCCGTTCCTCCAACTGGAGCTGCCGCTACCAACGCACCAGATTTATCCACCGCCAGCCTCATCTTCACCGCCAGTCTGCTTTCGAGCGAGTACACCCTAAACGCCAAAGCGAATTTCTTCAACCAAACGCGTCCCGGCATGCGCGGCAATTTTCGCGATTTTCAGGTCTCGGGCAAGTTGGACGTTCCTGTTGGCAACGTTCCGTCGTTCATCGCCAAGGGCACTTTGACCTTTAGCGGCCTCTTCGAGCATCTCCATCAGAAGCCCCTGGGAATTAATCTTACTATTAACGACCAGACCGTCAACCAACCGGGCAATATCGGAGTTTTCCAAGCCAAGTACTCCATTCCCATCGGCGACTCCGGCATCCAGGTTCCCATCTCCTTCACCGCATCAAACCGAACCGAACTGATCAAGGAGAAGGAAATGCGCGGAAACATTGGAATTTCCTTTGACCTTGACAAGCTCTTTACAAAGAAGTAGCCCGCTGTTTTATAGGGTGGATCGACATAACAAAGGACTCGCAATCCACCTTAAAGGATCGGTAAAACAATGCAAACTCGGCTCTGTTAAAAGTGATGCTGGTCAGCGCATGAGGAGGGGGAGCTTTACTGGATAAGCAGCTCAATTTTCGGGGGTGTGGTGACGTTCTCGATTCGCGTCTTCTCTTCGCGCAGCCGCCCATATCGGAAGAGACTAATTCGAAAGGATGGGACAAAACATGCCGATAGAATGGATCGCATTTGAGTTTGCCGTTTTAGCGACTTTGATTCGGGTTTGTCAAATGGGTAAAGCATAAGGGGGCCTGAGGCGGGTTACAGGCAATCCCGCCGCGCGGAATCGACTTCGCACCGCGGTCGTCGTCCCCGCGTACTTGATGGC
>CATPCN010000284.1 GCA_955652855.1 uncultured Chthoniobacterales bacterium
GCCCATATCATTCGCACTCCTGCGAATCGGAATTTTACCTGGTCGTGTCCGGCCGGGGCAGCGTTCGCGATAAAGATGGATCGACAATTGTCAGCGCAGGCGATGCATTTTTCTTCGGCCCGGGCGAAGCGCATCAGCTTAGCAACGCGGACGAAGAAGATTTCGTTTATTACGTCATTGCCGATAATCCGCGCGGCGATTCCTGTTATTATCCCGACAGCGGCAAGTGGGCCGTGCAAAAAGAAGGATCGGTTGAAGTGATCGTGAAAGGCAAGGAGACCGATTACTTCGACGGTGAAGAGTAGCGCGTCGCGGCGAACTAAAAAATTGTCGATCTTAAACTTTTTTCTTTGCAACTTTCGGCGCGGGCGCGATTTGCTGTGCGCGCGCCATCGCGCGTTGCGCATCGGCAGCGCGGCCTAACGCGCTGTATTCCTCGGCGAGATGTTGCCAGGGAAGCCGGACGTTAGGCAGCAGTTGTGTAGCTCTTTCAAATGCTTTTGCCGACTCGGCATGATTGCCTTTTTTGCGATAGGCCAATCCGAGATGTTCCCAGACCGCTCCGTAACGCGGGTTCAAACTGGCACCTTTGCGCAACTGACTGATTCCAGCATCGACCTCGCCGACCTCTGCCAAACAGAATCCCAACTGTGCATGCACCAGGTAATCGTTGGGCAACAAACGAGCGGCGCGTTCAAGTGGTTGAATCGCCTGTGAGATCCGGTTCAAATTAATGTAGCTATAACCAATCGTAGCTAGCATCGCCGCGCTATCTGGTGATACTTCGGCTGCTTTAGCGATGGCATTCAACGTCCCGTCAGTGTGACCGAGTGCTTTCTCGGCACGCGCAAGCTGGATCCAGACGTAAACGGAAGACGGCGCCAGCGCGGCCGCTTTCTTTGCGTAATTGAGACCTTCCTGTTTGCGACCAAGCCGCAGCGCACAATCGCTCAGGGCAAAGTAGGGCAGAAAAGACTTGGGCTCGAGGTCAGCCACGCGTTGCAGGTGTGGGATAGCCGCTGCGAAATGTCCTTGGGCACCCTCGACAAGCGCCAACCCGAGATAGGCGAACGCTAATTTCGGTTGGATGTTCGTGGCTTTGTGAAACGAGGATGAGGCTTCGGCAAATTGACGAAGCCTCCATGCCAAGACGCCTCGAAGACATTGCGCGCCAGCGCTCCGTGGATAGCGGTCCGTCAATTTGCGAGACAAGTTCAGTGCCAGCGGAAAGTTTCGCCCCAATTCTGCCTGAAGGATTTGCCTAATCAGCGGGTCCTTTACCGCAGGATCGGTTTGCTGCAGCGCCTTCTGCGCCGACGGATTCACTAGCTTTTCAGGCGGCGGCAATTTGCTCATTAACCGATCGATCGATGGATCTTGAGCAACTGCTATTCGCGCAGTGGTTACTGCAATCAGCAGCATCGCCAAAGCGTATCGGAAGGGAGGGGAAAAATGTCTCATGCATGCTCCTTAAGGAACGCTGACCTAAATTCCAAGCGCAAACCGTTTGAAACTTGCCGAGCCAGATACGGACTGTTAGAGGCAATCATGTCCTTGGAAAATTTCTTTGGCCGGTTGTTGTTCACTTTTGTGTTGACGATTGGGTGCACAGCGCAGCGAATGGAGGCGGCTTCGTGCGTTTGGAAAGTTTCGGGGGCGAACGGCGCGACACTTTATCTGGGCGGCTCAATCCACGCTTTGCGGCCGACCGATTATCCGTTGCCGCCCGTCTACAATCGCGCGTTTGACGCTTCACAGCGGCTTGCTTTCGAAGTTGACCCGAAAGAGATGGGCGGAATCAGTAAGAGTCTTTTGAAGGCCGGGGAGTATCCGCGAGGGGACAACTTAAAAAATCATGTCGATCCGCGCACCTACGATTATTTGCGTCGCGTTTTTGGTCTTCTAAGGGTACCGGAAGATAAATTCTCCAGATTCAGGGCGTGGTACCTGGCTGCTATGCTCCAGGCTCCGCAGTTGCACGGATTGTCACCTGATTTGGGAGTCGAAGGATTTATGACAAGGCGCGCCCGAGCCAATTCCAAGCCGATGTCCGGTTTGGAATCCTTGCAGGAAAGCGTTGAGATTTTTTCTGAGCTCAGCGACCGTCAGGGCGAAGCGATGCTGCTGCTCACGTTCATCCCGGCCGAAAAAGGAAAGGGTGGAAGTGGGCGAATGATCGATGCGTGGCGTCGCGGAGATGCGGATGAGATGGTTCGTGATTTTCGGGATTCATTTCGCGATTTCCCCTCGTTAGCCGAACGCATTCTGGGTGCGCGCAACCGCGCGTGGATTCCGAAGGTCGAAAAGTTTTTACAAAGTGGCCAAACGTACTTTGTGGTCGTCGGCGCGGCCCACATGGGCGGACCCGACGGCGTCTTGGCGTTGCTTCGGGCTCGCGGCTTTAAAATCGAGCAGCTCTAGCGGGCGACAAGGTCGACATAAAATTAGATCGACATACAACGCTGTCGCGGGCCGATCAGTACCCGGCGGCCTGCCCGTCTTTGCGTGATTCGCTCGCGCCGGCGTAGACGCGTTGACCGTCGTGCATTTCCACTTTGATCGCTTGATAACCGCCGTAGCCGCCGACGTCGAAGCGAACGTCGTGGCCTTTTTCGCGAAGTCCGCGCACAGTTTCGTACGGGATACCGCTCTCAACTTCGACATAGCCGCCGGTCGAAGTCATTTTTTCGCCGGTCGGTTCGTTGTCGCCTTCGTGTTGCCAACGCGACGCGTCACCGGCTTCCTGCACGTTTAAATCGAAATCGATCTGGTTTGTTAGCACCTGCACGTGTCCTTGCGGTTGCATGCCGCCGCCCATCACGCCGAACGCTTCCCAAGGTTTTTTGTCCTTCATCACGAAACCGGGAATGATGGTGTGAAACGGACGTTTGCCCGGCGCGTAAACGTTCGCATGACCGGGCTCCATCGAGAAGAGTTCGCCGCGATCTTGAAACATAAAGCCGAGCCCTGGCACGACGATGCCACTGCCCATGCCGCGATAATTGCTCTGAATGAGACTGACCATGTTGCCCTCCTCATCAGCGGTGCACATGTAAATGGTGTCGCCTTGATCGAGCGCCGGATTTCCTGCATCGACATGTTTTGCCGCGTGATCTCGATCGATCAATTTGCGTCGCTCGGCCGCGTAACTTTTTGAAAACAGACCGGCCATCGGAATTTTTGCGAACTGCGGATCGGCATAAAACTTCGCACGATCGGCCCACGCGATTTTTTTCGCTTCAATCATGGCGTGCAATGCATCGGGCGAATTTCGTCCCATCGCGCGCAGATCGAAGCCTTCGAGAATGTTCAGCATCTGCAGCGTGGCGATGCCTTGTCCGTTCGGCGGCAGCTCGAACACATCGTAGCCGCGATAATTCGTCGAAACCGGATCGACCCATGTCGATGTATGTTTTTCGAAATCGGCTTTGCGGAGGAAACCGGCGTGCGCTTGCATAAACATGTCGATCTTGTCCGCGATCTCGCCTTTATAAAAAGCGTCGCGGCCTTTCCCGCCGATTAAGCGCAACATTTTTGCGAGCGCGGGATTTTTGAAGATGTCGCCTTTGCCCGGTGTGCGGCCTTTGCCATCGAGCGTGTAGGTTTCAAGAAATGCGCCGGGTAAATCTTTATAGATGCGCGGACCAAACGCCCAGTAGTAAGCAATCAGTTCGGTGACGGGAAAACCTTCTTCCGCGTAACGAATCGCCGGTGCGAGATCGTCGCTCAATTTCAGTTTGCCGAATTTTTTGTGCAGCTCGGTCCAGGCGTCGACCGTCCCCGGCACGCTGATTGGCAACATACCGGTCGGCGGAATGGAATCTCGATGTAATTTCTCGAGCTCGGCTTTCATTTGCTCGTAGCTCAAGCCGAGCGACGAACGTCCGCTACCGTTAAGTCCGTATAGTTTGTTTTCTTTCGCGCTGTAAACGATCGCGAAGAGATCGCCGCCGATTCCGTTCGAGACCGGCTCCATCAATCCAAGCGTGGCGTTGGCGGCAATCGCGGCGTCGATTGCATTGCCGCCGCGTTTCAAAACATCGAGACCAACTTGCGTCGCGGCCGGAAC
>CATPCN010000285.1 GCA_955652855.1 uncultured Chthoniobacterales bacterium
ATGAGCACCTGGAATACTACCTCGATGAATTCACGTTTCGGTTCAACCGGCGTCGGTCTAGGAATCGAGGAAAGCTCTTCTACCGGCTGGTACAGCAGGCGGTCGCCATCGATCCCGTCCCGTACAAATCCATGGTCAAGAGCGCCGCTGCCGGCGTGGAGTCCAACCACAACCTGTAGGGGCTACCTGAGTGAAGTGAATACCCACCTAATTCATTTAAGGTGGACCCTTCCAAGACGACCTTTGTCAATGCGAACCGTGTGCAGTTGATAGTACGAATCGGTGCTGTAGGTGATCCAACTACGTCTTTCCGTCTCCAGGTTGAAAGTGGGGGCCTGGCGAGCAATGAATATGGTGGCTTAACAGCGCTGCGAGGGAATAGTGGCCCAACGATTCCAAACCTGCAAATAACGTTTTCGCCGAACCCTGTTCCCAGAGCGAGCGATGGAACGTGGAACTACTCAGTAACTGTCAAGGAAACGAACGGAGTTGGAATCTCGTTGACCAATTTGACGTTTGCTGGGCACGATTACACCCAGAACATTGCTAGCTGGTTTGGGACCACTCAAATCCCAGCAAACGGCCAGATTTCCGGTAATTTCAACACCTCCGGGAGCGCGGGTAATTGGCCCTGGACGTTTAGTGGCAATGGCCTGACTTGGTCTCAGAGCGTGACCCTTCAACCGTAGGAGTCCGTCCGTGTTCACCCGCGCGAATCTGCCCGCCGGACAGCGGTGATGACCGAGGATGCGGATAGTGGGCCTTGCCTCTCGAAGGCTATACCCAAACAGCCTTACGTATTGCTGGGCCGTAAACAGATCGCAGCCAACATAAGAAAGCCACGAAGTGCTAAAAGAATACTAAGAGGAATTGTGGCTGCCCGAAAAGGCAGCCTTGACCTATGCCGGACCGCCTAAAGCGGCCGGCTTCTTTGTGGGCCCAATTTTAGGACAGCTGCCTGGCCTTTCTGATCCCACCGCCCCCAACTGCAACTGCTGCACCACGCGAGCAAAAATTCCCTGGAGCAGCTTGACTTGCTCACGGCCTTCCCATTGTAGCCGCCACCCTGACGTGTCAAGGCCCCGCGAGGAGAGGCCGCCGCCCATACGCAAGCGCCGCCGATTACCTGATCAAGCCCCCGAGAGCGCAGTCCATTTTCCTCGGACGAAGGGGAAGCTTGCGTTATCTCCTTTTCTTCGCCTACCATTAGGAATGGCCACAGCTCCTTCCGTCTTTCTGGCTTTCCGCTTTTCTGTCTTGACGGAGAGATGCTCGCCAGCGTACTCTGAGGAGAAAAACCAAATCTGCCCTGATTTGTTTCGGAAGGAGTGGCACAACATGGCTGAAGCGCCGAGTAAGCCCCCAGGCGGTAAAGGGAAACGAGAGAATACCTTGGTGACCCTGAACTTCAAGATCACGCCTGCATTCAGGAAGGAGTTCAAGGGCTACGCCGTGAACCAGGGCTTGACGATGGTCGAACTTCTCAAAGAAGGCTTCGAACTCAGCAAAACCCGGAAAAAACCGCAGTAGATTGCGGAGATGGCAATTATGCCTGAATCAAATACCAAGGCTCCCAAGATATCACCGCTGTTGCGCAGCAACGGGTGGAAAGAGAGCGTTGGTGCGCGGCTGCTTCGAGCCTCGTCAGCCTGGGACGACGCACCAGAGTTCCGGGGACACGGACATTCCCTTCGGCGATTATTCGAAGACGTAAAAGTTGAGGCTGTCCTTTGCATTGAGGGTCGCCCTTCCTTATGCATCATAGATGCCCGGGCGTCATCAGCCTCCGAGATTGAAGCCACGCGCCGTCAGCTTTGGAACCTGGGAGCAACCACTTTGTTGGTTGCAGAGGGTCGGCAAGACATCAAAGTGTTCTCCACGATGGTCAAGCCGGCCAATGACAATCCTGACGGAAGCAGGGCACAACTTTCTAACGAGTCCATTGACAACCTGGCAAAGACGGAGCTGGCTCTGCTCCTGAGCCGTTTAGTCCATCGAATAGAAACGGGGGCGATCTACCTCGAACATAAGTCGCTTTTCGAGCAGCATTCGGCAGTGGACCGGGCGTTGCTGGAGAATCTAAGGGAAGTTCGGAACTTAATCTGCCCGGAGCGCTCGCGGCGAGGCTATCAGGAGGCTCATGCCCTCATCGGCCGCTTCCTTTTTTCCTGCTATTTGTTGGACCGGCATATTATCGGTCCTGCGTACCTGAAGTCTGTAGGACTGCCTGAAGCGGATGATATGCTCGCGTTGCTCAGGAAAGCCGCTGATGCCCCAGGTACACTTGTGCAGCTTTTCAAAGCGTTGCAAAGTGATTTCAACGGATCGCTATTTGGTGATCTACTCAACGATCACCAGATCGGCAATTCCGAGGTCGGCACTGCCAGCATTTCAATCGAGCCGTTTGTCTACCGGCTTACCTGCACGAATGATCTTGTCGTGAGCAAGGAGCAGAGTTTCCGCCATCCGCACACGCGGCTAACGGTCGACGAGTTGCGAAAGGGAACGGCCCTGGCCATTTCCATCGCCTTCAAGGTAGCGTCGAGCGCGCTTGATCAGTTTCTCAAGACCCGTGAGGAAC
>CATPCN010000286.1 GCA_955652855.1 uncultured Chthoniobacterales bacterium
GATTGGAACTTCCGCGACTCGCCTTGCCCGAAATTGATGAGCCGGGCGAAATCGCGCGATTTTTGTTCGGCGATGGGTTGCCGGGCGAATTCCCATTTTTAAACGGCGCGTATCGCGAAATGTATCTCGAACCAATCCGTAAAATCGAAAACTTCGGAAAGAACGGCGATTCAAAAAACGGCAAGATCGACAAGAAGGCTCCGCAAGCGGAGGAGCCGACGCGATTGTTTTCCGGGTTCATGCTTGCTGAGGACACAAACGAGCGGTTTCATTATCTGACGGCACATCAGCGCACACATCGCCTCAGCACGGCGTTCGATGGCCCGACACTTTACGGGATCGACAGCGACGCGGACGGCGTCTTCGGAAAAATCGGCGAAGGTGGCGTTGCGGTCGACACGGTCGAGGACATGGTGCGGCTCTACGACGGGTTCGATCTCGGCGCACCGACTTTTTCGGCATCGATGACGATCAGCGGGCCCGCGCCAATCATCATGGCGATGTACATCACGGCCGCGAAGCGGCGCTTCGGCAAATCGGTTGTTTCAAAACTGCGCGGCACAATCCAGGCCGACATCTTTAAGGAAGTCCAGGCGCAGAACGAAACCATTTTCCCGACGGAGGCGTCGCTGCGTTTTCTTACTGACATGGTCGAGTTCACCACGCGTGAGATGCCACGTTGGTATCCCATCTCGATCAGTGGCTATCACATCGGGGAAGCCGGCTCGACGCCGGTGCAACAGGCGGCCTACACGCTCTCGAACGGATTTGCTTACGCGGAAATGTTCGCCGCGCGCGGAATCCCGATCGATCAGTTCGGGCCGCGGCTCTCGTTCTTTCTCGATTGCGGTCTAGATGTCGAATACATCGCGCTGTCTCGCGTCTCGCGGCGAATTTGGGCGATCGGAATGCGCGATGCATTCGGTGCTGGTCAGCGCGGGCAGATGTTCAAGCTCCACACGCAAACGAGTGGGCGGTCACTCATTGCGGCCGAGTTCAAAAATAATCTCACGCGCACTGCGGCTGAGTTGATGCTCGCTTACATAAACGCGACAAATTCATCTCACTCGAACAGCGCCGACGAACCATTCACCACGCCAAGCGAGGAATGGATCCGGCTCGCTGCGCATAGCCAGGCGATCCTTCTCGAGGAATCGGGAATCTTCAAACACACCATGAATATGTTGAGCGGTTCGCCCGGGATGAAAGCGGTGGAGCGCGCGGTTGAAGCCGCCATCCTCGAAGAATTTCGCGAGATCGAGAAAATGGGCGGAGTTCTCGCGGCGGTGGAAAATCGTTATCAGCGCAGCCAAATCCAGAACGCCGCACATCGTTACGAACAACAAATTTACAACGGAACGCGTCCGATCATTGCCTTAAATAAATATCGTAACGGCGAAGATGACGCGCCCGAAATAAAGCTCGTGCGCACACCGCGTTCCAAGCAGCAGCTGCAAATCGATCGCCTCACAAAATTCAAAAAGAAAAACGCCGAGAAAGCGAAACGCGCTCTGGCAAAACTGGGCGACGCGGTCGATCGCGGCGACAATTGTTTCCCTGCGCTCCTCGAAGCCGTGGAGATTTGCTCGTTAGGCCAAATCACCAGTCGTCTTCAGGAAGTTGTCGGCCGCTTTCGGCCGATGGTGTGAATTGTCGATCTTGCTTTTTTACGCGCGCTCGACGCGGCACGGGTAACAACCCGGGCGCGCGTTGTGTAAGTGCAGATTACTGATGCGCGAATCTGTGAAGAACCGCTCGATCTGCGTTTCCAAATCCGATCCCTCGGTTACTTCGGAACCCAACATCATTCCGTTGTCATCATAAGCACGCACCGATAAGAGCCGGCTTCGCACCGCTTCCGGAACTTCGTTCGGGCTCAAGGCCGCTTCCTTCGCATTCTCGCGCACGAAAATCGGCCCTGACGCGCAATACGGCGAATCGGATGGATGATGCGCGAAGGAAAAAAGAATAAGCGATTCTCCCGGCTCGGCGTCTTCGAGACTGACCCGACATGGAAATCTCGGTTTCTTATCCGCGACCACGCGCCGCGCATTCTTCTCCGCTAACGCGGCCTCACTCAGAGAAAACAGAGGCACAAACTTCGCGAGCGGCAGACCAATGATTCGAAAAGAAGTTTTCATCGACGCAAACATATTGCTCGCGCGAGCATGCTCCCACCCGGTTCTTGCGGCTATTTTTAGTGATCCTGAAATCAACTTTCGCGAGCACGAATGATTTCGTCGAGCGCGCCGGGATTTTCCAGCGCTGACGTGTCACCGAGTTTTTCGCCGACGTAAGCCGCCCGAATCAAGCGGCGCAGCATTTTTGCATTCCGCGTTTTCGGCAGATCGGCAACGAACAGCACATCGCGCGGCGCGAGTGCTTTGCCCAGCTCAGTCGCAACCTTCTTTTTCAACTCACTCGCAAGATCGACATGTTTGTTCGCGCCGGGCTTTAGCACGCAAAAGCAAATCAGCGCTTCACCTTTTACCGAATCAGGCGCGCCGATCGCCGCCGCGTCGCTGACCTCGGAATGCGCGACAAGAATCGATTCCACTTCGGCCGGACCCACTCGTTTGCCCGCGATTTTAATCGTGTCGTCACTGCGCCCGAGAATGTACCAAAGTCCGTCATCATCGATCGCGGCCCAATCGCCGTGCACCCACGTGTCCGGCCAGCGCGACCAATAACTGTCGATGTAACGTTCGCGGTCGCGCCAAAATCCGCGCGTCATTCCGATCCACGGTTCGCGAATGACCAGCTCGCCCACTTTTCCGCGCACTGATTTTCCGTTTTCATCGACGACATCGGCCGCCATGCCCGGCAGTGGTCCGGAAAACGCGCACGGTTTCATCGGCGTGAGCACATTGCCCGAAACGATGCCGCCGGAAATTTCCGTCCCGCCGGAATAATTGATGATCGGAAGTTTTCCGCGCCCGACATTTTGAAACAACCACATCCACGGATCGGGATTCCACGGTTCACCGGTCGAAGCGAATTTGCGCAGCGACGAAAGATCATGTCGATGTACGATTTCCTCGCCGTGCAGTCGCAACGCGCGCACGAGCGTCGGCGAAATTCCGAGCGCGGTCACTTGATGATCGGCGCAAAGTTTCCAAACGCGATCCGGCCCCGGAAAATCGGGCGCGCCATCATGCAGCATCATGGTCGCACCGAGGAGCAGCGTGCCGAAGACCAGCCACGGCCCCATCATCCAGCCCATGTCAGTCATCCAAAAAAGTGTTTCGTCCGCATGAAGATCGAGACCCTGCCACATGTCTTGCGCGGCTTTGATCGGAAATCCGCAATGGGTGTGCACCGCACCCTTTGGTTTTCCAGTCGTGCCCGATGTGTAGATGAGCATCATTGGATCTTCGGCGGATGTCGGGCATGTTTGGTGTTCGAGGTTTGATGTTTGATTTAAAAGCTCGCGCCACGAATGCGTTCTGTAGGGGAAGTTGTTAGCTTCCCGTTCTGTTTTAGGTGGGAACCCGACAGGTTCCCCTACAGGTTTATCTTCCAGCAGGATGATGTGTTTTAACGTCGGAACTTGTGCGGCCGCTTCGTCAGCGATTGATTTCATCGCGCAAAATTTTTCGCGCCGATAAGTTCCGTCTGCGGTAAAGAGCGCTTTTGCATTCGCGTCTGTCAGTCGCGAGGCAATTGCCGACGCGCCAAATCCGGAGAAGAGCGGCAGAAAAATTCCGCCGATCTTTATGATCGCCAGCATCGCGATCACGATCTCGGGAACCATCGGCATGAACACACCGATCGCGTCGCCTTTGCTCAAATCGAGCGCGCGCAAAGCAGCCGCCATCTTGTTCACTTCTTCCCGGAGCTCTTTATAAGTGAGCGTTCGCGTCGTTCCGTCTTCGATTTCCGATTTGATGGCGAGGCGATTGTCGATCTTGGTGCCGGCGTATTTATCGAGCATGTTGTGCACGATGTTCATTTCGCCGCCGACGCACCAACGCGCCCACGGTTTGCCGTCGCTAAGATCGACAATTTTTTCGTAGGGCTTCGAGAATTGAATATCGAGATCGCTCAGGACCGCATTCCAAAACCATGCGATGTCCGTTGTTGAACGACGCATCAATTCCTCGAATGAACCGAGTCGGTGCTTCTCGATGAAGCGCGTGAGGTTCGATTGCGCGATCAGCTCCGGCGTGGGATGCCAGACAAATTCGCCGCCGAATTGAAATTCACTCACGCAATTATTTTGCTGTCATTCCGAGCGAAGTCGAGGAATCCCGTCGCAAAATCTTCGGTAAATGTCGCGGGATTATCGCCCACGCATCCCACGCTCCGAAAGTCCGGTCTTCGACTCCGCTGCGCTTTGCTCAGAATGACAAGATGGTTGCCGACGCGTCATTCGTCGGCAGATTGCAGCTTCGCTTTTTCATGACCAAGACGCTCGCTCATCAACTCGCCGACTACGCCTGTTCCCTTCAGTTCGAAGATCTTTCGAAGGAAGTCGTGCACGAAGTGAAGCGGCGCGTGATCGACTCGATCGGCTGCGCGCTCGGTGCGTGGAAGGAAGAACCCTGCGCGATCGCCCGCAAAGTCGCGTCCGAATTTTCAGCTAGCGCCGGATCGACAATCCTCGGAACGAAACACAAAGCGCCGCCGGACTGGGCGGCGTTTGCGAACGGCTGCTGCATTCGCTATTTCGATTACAACGACACGTACCTCTCGAAAGAGCCGGCGCATCCGAGCGACAACATTTCTGCCGCGCTCGCAATTGCGGAGAGCGTCGGCGCGAACGGACGCGAACTGATCACGGCAATCGCGCTCGCTTACGAAGTGCAATGTCGATTATGCGACGCGGCCAGTATTCGCGCGCGCGGTTGGGACCACGTCACCTATGGCGCGTTTTCCACAGCGCTGGCCTGCGCGCGGTTAATGAAACTCGATCCGGAAAAAATGCGACACGCCGTGAACATTGCCGGCGTGGCCTGTGCGGCCATGCGGCAAGCGCGCGTCGGAGAACTTTCTCATTGGAAAGGCGTCGCGTTCGCGAATGCGGCGCGGCACGGAGTTTATTCAGCGCTGCTCGCGCGCGCGGGAATGACCGGACCGGCTCCGATTTTCGAAGGACAAATGGGATTTGAGAAACAACTTGGTGTGTCGTTAGGCAACGTCGGCGAAAAGTTCAAAGGCGCGCCGGCGATGATCCTGAACACTAGTATCAAGTTCTGGCCGGCGGAATATCACAGCCAAAGCGCGATCGAAGCGGCGCTGTTTCTGCGAAAACAAGTTGTCGATCTTGCGCAGGTGAAGTCGATGACGATCGAAAGTCATGATGCTTCCGTCGACATTATCGGAAGCGAGCCGGAGAAATGGAAACCGGAGACGCGCGAGACGGCCGACCACAGTCTGCCTTACATCACGGCGATTGCGTTGATCGATGGCGAAGTGACGAGCAAACAGTTCGAGCCGGAACGTTTTGCCGATCCGAAGATTTGGAAATTTTTGGAAAACGTGAAGGTGGGACGCAACGCGGAGTTGAGCGCCATGTATCCCGGCGCGGTTGCGAACATCGTGCATGTCGATCTTAGCGACGGCAAGCGATTGACGAAACGCGTCGATTATCCGCTCGGTCACGCGAAAAATCCGCTCAAGGATTCGGAGGTCGAAGGAAAGTTTCGATCGCTCGTCGAACCGGCGCTCGGGGAATCCGCTGCGAAAAAGATTGTCGATCTTGTTTGGAAGCTCGATGAAGCTAAGAATGTTGATGAGTTGATGCAAGCGGTCGTGATGAAATGAAAAGCAAAGGTGCAGCGTTGCGGCAACTGATCGCGAAAGGCGCTGTGATGATGCCGGGCGTGCCGAATGCGGCGATGGCGCGACAGGTGGAGCGCGCGGATTTCGACGCGGTTTATATTAGCGGGGCGGGATTGGCGAAATCGACGGCGGGGGTTCCGGACATCGGATTGCTCACGCTGGACGAAGTTGCGCAGCTCGCCGGTTACATCGCGAAGGCTGTGAAAATTCCGGCGATTGTCGATGCGGACACCGGTTTTGGCGGCGCGGAAAACGTCGCGCGGACAATTCGCGAACTGGAAAACGCAGGTCTCGCCGGATGCCACATCGAGGACCAGGAATTTCCGAAACGCTGCGGACATCTCGCC
>CATPCN010000287.1 GCA_955652855.1 uncultured Chthoniobacterales bacterium
CATCAAGCCGCGCTTGAGCGCGTCGCCGTAAGTCTTGTCGATGTTGGCGAGGCCGCGATCGATTTGTTCGCGGCTGACGTCGCGCAAGATCACGCTCACGCCGCGCGAGCTGAGCCATTGCGCGATGCCGGAACCCATCACGCCCGCCCCGATGACCGCGGCGTGCACAACCTTTTCCGCGGAAGCTTTCGAAGTTCCTTTCTTGTATTTCTCCGCGAGGAAAAAATTGCGGATCAAATTTTGCGTCGATGCCGTTTCGCCAAGATCGACAATCGCATCGAGCTCGAGCGCGAGCGATTCCTCCACCGAACTCGTCAGGCCACGCTGCATCACGTCGAGCGCGCGAGCCGGCGCAGGATTGTGATCGCGCGGCGCGGTAATTTCTCTGTCGATCTTTGTCGGCGCCTGAGTTCTGCGTTTGCCATCGCGCAATTTTGCGCGCGCAACATCGAGAAGTTGATCGCGCGGCACGACTTCATCGACGAGCCCAAGTTTCAATGCCTCCTGTGCCGAGTGCAATTTGCCTTTGAGAATCACGGCCGCGGCTTTTTCGGCGCCGATCAAACGCGGCAGCCGCGTCGCGCCGCCCCACGCCGGAATAAGACCGAGCGTCGTTTCCGGCAAACCGATGCGCGTGGCCGGGTCGTCGGAAGCAACGCGATAATCGCAAGCGAGCGTGATTTCGTAGCCCCCGCCGGCACACGCGCCGTGAATCGCCGCGACGGTGGGAACGTTCAGCGCGGCAACACGATTCAGCACGCGCTGGCCTTCGGCGATGAAAGCGCGCATCTCGCCGGTCTGCGCCTGGCGCAACAAAGTTTTCAGATCAGCGCCCGCGATGAAGATCGATTTCTTGGCCGATATTACGATGACGCCCTTCAGCGACGCGTCTTTTTCGACAACATCGAGATGTTCGCTTAACTCGCTCAAGGTCGCGGCGTCGAAAATGTTCGCGCCCGATTCCGGTCGATCGAAAGTGAGCAGGCAAATTTGATCGTCGCCGATCTCGCGCTGAATCATTGAAGTGGTCGCAGTACCGGGCATGGAATTTATTTTGGCCTGTTTCGGCTAATTGCCAAGCGCGGAGACGTAAACCAAACGTTCATCAGTCTGTCATCCTGAGCGAAAGCGAAGGATCTCCCGAAAGTTCTTCATGCTTCGAGAGATTCCTCGCTCCGCTCGGAATGACAAAGCCGGTTCCGTCTGAAAATTTCATACGATTGCGCATCAGAATCGGCGGTGTTAGAACTCGCGTGGCGTCCCGCCAAACGTATGGTCGGCAAAATTCTCATCCCGGAAATAAAGAGCCTGATCGACGCGCGCGATTTTGCTGGATTGCGCGAATTGTTCCGCGATTGGCCGCCGGCCGACGTCGCCGAAGTGATTCTCGATCTTCCGGAGGACGAGCAAGTCATCATCTTTCGCATCCTGCCGCATACACTGGCGGCGGACGTTTTTGAATACATCGGCATCGAGGAGCAGCAAAAATTGTTGCGCGCCATGGCGCACGAACAGGTGGTCGGAATTCTCAACGAGATGTCGCCGGACGATCGCACGGCGTTGCTCGAGGAATTGCCCAGCGCAGCGGCGCGGCAGCTCATCAAACTGCTCACCCCGGAAGAACGCCGCGTCGCGCAAGCGCTTCTCGGTTATCCCGAAGGCAGCGTCGGTCGTTTGATGACGCCGGATTTCATCGCGGTACGCGAGGAATGGTCGGTGCAAGAAGTGCTCGATTACGTCCGCAAATACGGTCAGGACAGCGAGACGCTCAACGTCATTTACGTGGTGGATGAGCAGGGAAAATTGATCGACGATATCCGCATGCGCGAATTTTTGCTCAAGCCGCTCGCACACACGGTTCGCGATTTGATGGAAAAAACTTACGTGACGCTGAACGTGCACGATTCGCAACAGGACGCGCTCAACATTTTTCGAAAATACGATCGCACCGCGCTCCCGGTGGTCGATTCGACTAGCGTGCTCGTCGGCATCGTGACGATCGACGACATGCTCGACGTCGCCGAGCAGGAAGCGACCGAAGACATTCAGAAATTCGGCGGCATGGAAGCGCTTGACGAGCCCTACATGCGGATTCCGATCTGGCGAATGGTGCGCAAACGCGCGGGCTGGCTCGTGATTTTATTTCTCGGCGAAATGCTGACCGCGACAGCGATGTCGAATTATCAGGACGAGATCGCTAAAGCTGTCGTGCTCGCGTTGTTTTTGCCGTTGATCATTTCGAGCGGCGGTAATTCCGGTTCGCAAGCATCGACATTAATTATTCGCGCGATGGCGCTGGGTGAAGTGAAGTTACGCGATTGGTGGCGCGTGATGAGCCGCGAGATCCAAGCGGGACTTTCGCTCGGCGTAGTGCTGGGCACGATCGGCTCGTTGCGCGTCGCCGTGTGGTCCATCGTGGATGACAAATATTTTCATCGACATCTTTACGGTCCGCATTGGCCACTCGTGGCGCTGACGGTCGGTGTGGCGCTCGTCGGCGTGGTGCTTTGGGGATCGCTCTCCGGTTCGATGCTGCCATTTATTCTGCGACGGGTCGGCGCCGATCCGGCGACGTCGTCGGCGCCATTTGTCGCGACTTTGGTGGATGTGACTGGACTAATCATTTATTTCAGCATAGCGCTCGTGATCATGCGCGGCGCGATGCTCTAAGAAGAAAGGCATTATGTTTTCGATCCGTAAATTCTTTGGCCACGACGAGAAGTTTTTCGATTTGCTCGAAGCGAGTGCGCAGCAAGCGGACAGCAGCGTGCATCATCTGGTGGCCTTGCTCGCAAAAGTTGAGCACGACGATTCGACGCAAAGTCTGGAAGCCTTTGTGCACAGCCGCCGCAAAGACAAACAGATCACGCAGGAGTTGACCGAGCAGCTTTGCAAAACATTTATCACACCGCTGGAGCGCGAAGACATTCAAGCGCTGGCAGCCGCGCTTTATAAAATTCCCAAAACGGTCGAAAAAATTGGAGAGCGCATTTTAATTTGTCCTCAAGACCTGCATGGCCGCAATTTCGAGAAGCAGGTGGAGTATCTCGATCAAGCGGCCGAGACCGTGCTCGCAATGGTGAAGCAACTTCGCAAAGGCACAGACATCGCGACGGCGCGCGAAATGAACGACAAGCTCCAGTCGATCGAAGGCGATGCCGATAAATTAGAGCTCGATTTATTGCGCGATCTTTACCACGGCGATTATGACACCAAGCACATGATTTTTCTGCGCGACCTTTATGAGCTGCTCGAAAAAGTGATCGACCGCTGCCGCGACGCGGGCAATGTCATTTTGCAAATCGTGCTGAAACATTCCTAAATCGACGCGACTGCGCAGCGCCATGCTCGCTTTTCTTACTGTCGTCCTCGCGGCGATCATCTTCGAGTACAGCAACGGCTTTCACGACGCTGCGAACGCCATCGCGACTGTCGTCTCGACCAAAGTGCTCACGCCGCGACAGGCGATCGCGATGGCGGCGTTCTTCAATTTGACCGGCGCGCTCATGGGCGGCGCGGTTGCATCGACAATCGGCAAAGGTTTGGTCGACACGAACGTTGTCACGATGGCGACAGTGCTTTGCGCTCTCATCGCGGCGATTTTTTGGAATTTACTCACTTGGTGGCTCGGCCTTCCATCGAGTTCGAGTCATGCCATCATCGGCGGATTGTGCGGAGCAGCGCTCGCGACCGCGCACGGAAACTGGTCGGTCCTAAAATGGAACGCCGGACTTTGGCCAAAAGTTATTCTGCCAATGATCACGTCACCCGTTGCCGGTTTCGTGATCGGCGCGCTCTTGATGTATTTCCTCTTTCTCGTGCTACAGCGCGTCACGCCGCACTTCATCCACACCGTTTTTGGAAAGCTGCAAATATTTAGTGCAGCTTTTATGGCCCACAGTCACGGAACGAATGATGCGCAAAAAACCATGGGCATCATCACGCTCGCACTTTTTACCGGAACGAAAGCTGGCAGCTTCGAGCATCTGCCGTCGTGGCTGCAATTTTTGCACACGCCGGTTTTCGGAAGCGTTCCGGTGTGGGTAAAAGTTCTCTGCGCCGCGACGATGGCGGCAGGGACTGCAGCGGGCGGCTGGCGGATCATTCGCACGCTCGGCCACAAAATGGTGAAGCTTCAGCCCGTGCACGGATTCGCCGCCGAAACCACTGCCGCAATTATTATTCAGAGCGCGAGCGCCTACGGCATTCCGCTTTCCACCACGCACGTTATTTCCACTTCGATCATGGGAGTCGGCGCGGCGAAACGTTTCAGCGGCGTGCACTGGACGGTCGTGGAACGAATCATCTGGGCATGGATCTTCACGCTGCCAGCGACCGGACTGCTCGGTTTTCTTCTCGCGCGCTTCGCGGAGATGTTTTGATCAACGTTTAATGTCAATCCACTCGTTGCGAGCACGCGAATCGGCGACGGCTTGCACGACACGCATGTAGCGCACGCCGTCTTCAAAATCGGGATGCGGGCGCACACGGCCTTTTGATTTCACCGCCGCGATAAAATCGTCTTCCACGCGCCACTCCGTGGTCAGCTCCGGAGGTAGATCGACATCGTGCAATTCGGCCACGCCATGCTTTCCCGCGCGGACGAGATCGGTCGCAAAATCGTAGGTAAGCGTGCCGTGATCGCCGTAGATTTCCGCTCGATCGGAAGGTGCGCAGGCATTGACCCCGCTGAATTCGAGCACGCCTTCCGCTCCATTTTCGAACGCGCACAAGACATTGAGAAAATCGGGAACAAACACTTCGTAACCGCGGCGCTCCGAGCGCAAAACTTTTCCCTGCGCAAAGACGCCGGTGATGTCGCCGAGCCAGCGTTGCAGCACTTCGACATAAATTCCGAGTGTGAGCACGTTCAGGCCGCTGATCTCGATCTTTTGCCGCCAATGCGCGGGCGCTTCCGGATTCAAATAAGTGCCGTTGAAACTTTGCAGCCGCACATCATGCGGGCGGCCGATGTAATTTTCCGCGAGCAATTTTTTCACAAGCAAATCCGCGCGCATTCCGTAAGGCGGCGGGCACAGCATCGTCACGAGCTCCGGATGAAGCTTCGAAGCAGCGAGCATTTCCTCCGCCTCGGCGAGGTCCATCGACATGCGCGCCTGACAAAAAACATGTTTGCCAGCTTCGAGCGCCGAAATCGTGACCGCGGAATGCATGTAGGGC
>CATPCN010000288.1 GCA_955652855.1 uncultured Chthoniobacterales bacterium
ATCTACAGGATTTGGGAGTACTGCTAAAAGAGAAGGCACTAGAGGCCAGAGAAACTGCTTCAGCAACTCGTGGTACAGGCGATCACCAATTTTCGCTTGGACGCGTTTCAGCTTATCACGACGTTCTTTCATTGATGAAACTGCAGGCAACGTCTTTTGGAATCGCTGACGAAATCATAGCGCTAAGCGGGTTCGATCCAGACCACGAATTGCTAATCGGGGAGTGAAAGCATGGAGGCACATGAAGGCACTGCGGTTTTCCCCTTGGCTGAGACAAACAGTTAAGACACTGTTCGCCGTTCGCTGTAAATTTATTGTGCCCCATCCCGGAGCAGTTTTAGAATGTGCCGGTGAAGCGGAGACGGGCAATGCTGGCGAGCAACCCGATTCGAGGAATAGCCGGCCGGAACTCATCGCGGACGATAAGCAGGGCGCGGTCCTTTTCCACAGCGTAATCACTGTTTAGGCTTTCGTGACCGATCCATTAGCCCATACCTTGTTGGCAGTGACCACCTTTACCGATGATATCCATGCCCTCGCTGCCAGCTATGGCGGCTGCATGGGCGCACCCGTCACGCAGCTCTACGCGAACATGAAGCATTATTTGCAGGAGAACCCTACCGTCCCGCGACGGTGAGACGGGGGAGGCGTTATGCAGCTTCGCAAGATCGTTGTTTTGATCCTTCTGTGGCTCACGGCGGGCGGGCTTTCTGGACTCGCTCAGAAGAAGCCGACCACCTACACCACGCCGACGCGCAATACGCCCGTCGGAGGAAACAAGGCCGGCATGCCGTCGAAGCTGCGGCTCCCGGCAGCCTCTATCTCCCCATACGGGCGCCAGCAACAGGCTTCGAGGCAGCCCACGCCGCGACAGCTAAGGCGGCTGAGTACAGCCACAGCCGGACAGGGCAAGACCCAGCAACGAGCAAACGGCTCCCCATTGGTGTTGAAGCCAGCCATTCCGCCCGCGAGGTCGCAGCCCGTGATTCTGGCGAGATCCCAGGCGAAGCCGCGGCTGGATCGGCTGCGGAAGCAATTGATGTCGAGCACCGCGCTTCACTCCACTGCAACCGCTCCTCCGATACCAAATGTTCGGAAGTTTGGTGGAAGAACCGTAACGGAGTTATCCAGCGCGGCGAACAGTATTGATCCGACCGATAAAGGTCGTCAACTTACAAAGGCAGGCCGGGCTCTTCAAAAACATAGTGGCAGACCGGGAAGTGCCTTTTCAGTTGCCAACGGCGGCCCATCAGTGATAAATGCCCAAGGACGCTCAATAGTTGACAGCATATTAAATAATCCAGCAAGCCACTTTACTCAGCGAAACGATTCTAGGTATGGACACATTACAGATATTGTGGCACCTGATGGTCGCGGTTTGCGCTTTTCAGCCAAGGGAGAATTGATCGGTTTCCTAGAACCGTAAATGCCAATGACAACCTTCCGCACACAAGTAGCCAGCGTTCCAGATAAGGAGAACGTAGTATTTGAGATTTGGCTTGATGACGCTCTAGTTGCCGAAATCTCTTTCGAGAAGCCAGATAGTCCAGTGATCGAACTATTTCCACGTCTCGATGGGAAACGTTGGTCTTTTGAATTTGACGATTTTAAGGCTGTTCTTGAAAGAGGCGCCAAAACTATGACGCCTGTAGATTGAAAAGTTGAACCGTACCTTCCCGAGGGAGTTTTTACAGGGCGCGTCGAGAATGGACGTGCGGCCTGACTTTTCTCTAGCCTCATGCGTGTGTATGCGAGCATGTCTCCTGCCCGCAACCCGAACGACCCACGCCGCATCAAAAAAGCAGGACTGCTCATGAAACATCATCGCTGTTTCTAAGAAATCCACACGCTGCGTGGACGCATCCTTGCGTCCCTTCTCCTTTTCCATCAACCAAAAGTTAATTCTCTGCCGGTAGAACCGTGCAGTAAACCGGGGCGGCATGTGCCGCGCCGGACGGAGCGACAGCGTGATTTCGAAAGGCAGTCAGCGCGGCGGCGGGCGGCAGCTCGCAACCCATCTTCTCAACCAATTCGACAACGAGCAGGTCGAAGTCTTCGACCTGCGCGGGGCCACGGCACCGGACCTGCCCGGCGCGTTTCATGAATGGTACGCGCAATCGATGGCGACCAAGTGCCGCAAGTATCTCTATTCCCTGTCAATCAGCCCGGACCTGGCGAAATACGATCTGACGCGCGAGCAATATCTCGATTTCATTGCCCGCACCGAACGGAGCCTGAAGCTGGTCGGCCAGCCGCGCGCCATCGTATTTCACGTCAAGAAGGGGCGCGAACACGCTCATGTCGTCTGGTCCCGTATCGATCCGGACGCCAGCAAGGCCGTCCACATTGCATACGACCGCATGAAGCGGCGCCGCGTCGCGCAGGAGTTTGCCCGCGATCACGGCCTCCCCTTGCCCGAAGCCATGCGCGAAAACGGGCGCAAGGATCGCTTCAACGAAAAGGCCAAGCAATCCGACCTGATGGAAAAGCAGCAGGAGGAACGTTCGGGCCTCTCGAAAGAAGACCGCATGGCCGCGATCCAGCGCGCCTGGCAGGAAAACCCGGAGGCGCATGCCTTCGTCAAGGCGCTCGAAAATTCCGGCTACCGTCTCGCCAGAGGTGACAGCCGAGCTCTCGTCGTTATCGACCGCGCGGGCGAAGTTCACAGTCTGACCCGGCAGTTGAAGGGAACTGCCACGGCTCCTGAAGTGAAAGCTCTCCTGGCCGCGGACTATGCGCCGGACAAGCTGCCCGCTGTTGAAACGGCCCGCGCCCAGGTGAAGCAGCAACTCGACGCGCTGAAACAAAGAGCCGCCCAGGAGCAAACGGCGAAACAACAAAAACCGGAGCGCCAAGAGACTGGCGAGCCCCATGAAAAGCCGCGAACACCGGAGCAGGATGCGGCGCAGCGTCGCGCGCAGGA
>CATPCN010000289.1 GCA_955652855.1 uncultured Chthoniobacterales bacterium
CTGCAGACGATCGTGGCCACGATGGAAGCACGCCACGGCGTCGTGGGACGCGTGTGGATCACGGATCGGGGCATGGCCAGCGCGGCCAATTTGGCGTGGCTGCGCCAGACTGGCAGACGCTACATCATCGGCGCACCCAAATCCGAGCTGAAGAAGTTCAGCACCGCGCTGGCCACGCCAACCGGCTGGCGCGCGATTCGCGATAGCGTCGAGGTCAAGCTCGCACGCTGCACCGAAACGGGTGACACGATCATCCTGTGCCGTTCAGCGGATCGGCGAAACAAAGAGCGGGCGATGCACGAGAAGTTCAGTCGTCGGATCGAAGCGGCGCTGGCACGTCTGACGAGTCGCATCGAGCATTCGACCCAGCCGATCAATCCGACGCAGGTCAACCGCCAGATCGGCCGGATCCTGCAGCAGAACCAGCGTGCCGCCGCACGCTTCGACGTGCGCCTCCTCGAGGTCGACTGCGCCGCCGGATATCGCCTCCAGGTGCACATCAACGCGCCGTTCGATGATTGGGCGGCGCTCTCGGAAGGTGCGTATCTGTTGCGTTCCAATATTACCGATTGGTCCGATGAGCACCTGTGGAAGGCCTATATCCAGTTGACCCAAGCCGAAGCGGCCTTTCGCATCCAGAAAGATCAGCTGCGTGTGCGCCCCATCTGGCACCAGCGTGCCGATCGCGTCCAGGCGCATATTCTGGTCTGCTTCCTCGCCTTCGTGCTCTGGAAGACCTTGGAGATGTGGCAGCAGCGCGCCGGTCTGGGTAACTCACCGCGCACGGTGCTCGAAGAACTCGTGCGTATCCAGTCCCACGATGTCGTTTTGCCAACGACCACACACGGAGAGATCCGCTTGCGCTGCGTCGCTCAACCTGACGACGCTCAGGTCGTGCTCCTGGAACGACTCGGCATCGTTTTGCCAAAACGCATGCGCATGACCGACCTTGATTTGCCCGCTGTCGCCATCAGCGCATAAAGCTACGTCGTTACCAGAATTGTAGTGCCGACTTTTTGCCTATGTGCATGATTCCATTACATCGCTACATCGATTCTGCGCAAGTTGGGCTAGCCGCAATGCCGGTCACTTTAGCTTGGTGTGCAGTGAGCGTGGGCGTTTGCGGGGGTAATTGCTCATCTTGATTTTCACTGCACGAGGGAAGCTGCGGTTTCGTCGTGGAGGTAGAAGCAGGAGTGCGAGTTCTTCTCGGAGAGAGTCCAGTCGCTTGGGTAGGACACCGGGACTGGCAAGCCATGCGGTGACCCAGAACGCACGGACGAAATGCAGGGCGTGTCGATAACTGATGCGGGACGGTACGGTGCCGGCGCTGCGCGCCACGTTGGCCATGATCAGGCGCACCAGGTTGTAGGCGATGGCCAGTCCCCAGAATTCTTGGGTGAGACGCTCGGGAGTCTTGCAGCGCAGGGACGCCTCTTCGCGTTCCAGGGTGTGGGTTTTGATTTCGTCGAAGGCCAGCTCGAGTTCCCAGCGTTCGTGGTAGAGCGCGATGATCTCGGCGGCGGGATAGGCGATCGGGTCGAGCAGCGAGGTGAGCAGGATCTCGGGGCGGAAACCCGGGCGCTGATAGTGGATCGCCCGCGCAGTCAGGGTTGCAGGCAGTTCGGGGTGGAGCTTGCGCGCCGCCCTGCCGGGGCGCAGTTCCACGAGTGCGTCTGCCGGCCCGAGTGACTGCACGGTCCGCAACGGCGCGGCGGTTTGGCCCTGCCGGGCCCGCATCAGCCAGTGGCGCTGGTGCTCCGGGTCGGCGAGTGCGTGGAAATTCTCGTAGCTGGCGAAACCCTTATCCAGGACCACCAGCGAGTGGTCTGGCAGGCTGGGCCACAGGCGCTCGGCCACCGCCTGCTCGCTGCTGCGGTAAGGACCGATCGCGGCATTCATGAGCAGATGGGAGCGCAACACCATCAGGGCGACCAGTCGCAGTTGTGGATAGCCGGCCTCGCCGCCACGGCTGGTACCCGGGCGGCCGAAGTAGGCGTCGTTTTCGGCCGTGTCGGGCACGCGCAGGGTGGAGCCATCCACGCCCAGGACCGCCAAGCCGCGCCAGCGATGCTCATCCGCCGACGCGGACGCCCAGGCCTCGGCGGTGGAGTGGAACAGCCAGGCCAGCGGTTCCGGCCCCAAGCGGTCGCGGGCCTGCACCACGGCCCCGGAAGTGGCGCACCGGCGCTCGCCCTGCGGCGTGCGCTGCACCAGATCCAGGTGGCGCACGACTTCGGCGATCGAACGATCGCGCAGCATTGCCATGCCGATCACCAACCACACCACATACTCGGCCGGCAGCTTGCGCCGCCGCACCGTCGCCGTGCCGGTCGCCCGCAGAGCCTGCTCCACCCACGCCGGATCCAGGCTCTGCGCAAACAACGAAAAACTCGCCTCAGAGCCCGGGGGTACTCCGGCCAACAACGCCTGTGCCAGATCCATCGCCGCCCCCTTGCATGGCTCGCCCCAGACGGGCGGCCTTCACGATCGTGGCGTGCGGGCGCGACGTCGTCCGGGCGGGGGCACATCTTTCACGGATTCCCGACGGCGTCGTAACAGCTCCCGGTTCACGGTGGAGATCGCCTCCACCGCGTCCCACCACGCTTGGTAATTGGCCACCCACCGTCGCGCCTGCGGCACCAGTGCGGTCGGCAGCGAAATCTGCTCGGTGCGACCGCCGGCAAAGCTGACGGCCAGATAGTTGGCGGCGTGTCCCGGACCCGAGGCGCAATGGCAGGTGGGTTTGCCGCAGCGCAGTTCGCGGGTCAGCACGCTGCCGCGCACCACTTCCTCCAGCGAGGGCAGCTGGCGCACCACGCGCTGACGGCGCTTGAGCAACTGCTGTTCATTGCCTTTCATATATACGGATGTAAGATACACGAAACAAGAAACCGTGTATACCCCGTGCCGCAACGGAACAACCGGCGGCCAACAGAAAAAATTCGGGCTAAACTACGAGAGAATTGACGCGGAAAACCCTTAACTCACCCGGCATTGGGTCTAACCCAGGTCTAACCCGTTCAGAAC
>CATPCN010000290.1 GCA_955652855.1 uncultured Chthoniobacterales bacterium
ATCGTAAGCGGCGCGTTTGTCTGCATCCATGAGCACGTCGTAGGCTTCGCCGAGCTCTTTGAATTCTTCTTCGGCGTGCGGATCGTCTGGATTTTTGTCCGGATGAAATTTCACCGCGAGCTTGCGGTAAGCGCGTTTCACTTCGTCGCCAGACGCATTCCGAGCGACGCTTAGTACTTCGTAATAATCACGCTTCGTTATGGCCATCTTTTATCGCTGCAGTTTTAAGAAAGACGAATCAGGAACACAGGAAAACAGGAAAAAGATCCAGCAGAAATTTCTTTCCTGTTTTCCTGATTCAATTCTGTTTCACCGGGCCACTGGAAACGACGACCGCGGAAGGTCGGAGCAAGCGATCTTTATATCGATAACCGCGGCGGGTTTGCCGAATAACGATTCCTTCCGGGACTTCATCGCTAGGCTCGTGCGCGATTGCTTCATGCAGGTTCGGATCGAATTTCTTTTCTTCGGCATCGATCGGTTGCAACCCGTTCTCGGCCAGAAAATCGTTGAGCTGTTTTAGAACCATGCTCATGCCGGAATAAATCGGCGACTTCGCGCTCTGCTCGCGCGCGGCGGAAAGCCCGAGCTCGAAGTTGTCCACGATCGCGGTGAGCCGCTCGAGCAACGAGCTGTTCGCGTACTTGATCGCTTCTTCTTTTTCGCGGGCGCATCGCTTCTTGTAGTTCTCGAAGTCGGCCTGACTGCGCAACGCGAGATCGCGAAACCGATCGAGATCGGCTTGCAAACCGGCCATCGGATCTTCCGTGTCGGTTTGATCGCCTGTCGGAGTTTCCATTGATTGGCTCGCTCCCCGCTCGCCAACGCGTTCGCGCTCGCGTCCACTTCGCTCGGCTCCCGCCGGCTCCGTTGTCGATCTTGTATTTGCATCGGCGGCTTGTTTGGCGTCTTCGTCGTCCGTTACTGGAATTTTTTTCATGTTTTGCGAATTACGATCAAAGTTATGTCGTCATTTTGCGGCTGCGAACCGACGAAGTTTCGCAGATCATCAATCATGCGAGTAATCACCGCCGCCGCACCGTTCCCCGCGCTTTCACGGACCGATTGAATCATGCGATCCGGTCCGTATTCGTCTCCGTTTGCGTCGAGCGCTTCGGTCACTCCGTCCGTGTAAAGAACGAGGCAATCATCGCGTTCAAGCGGAATCGCGAAGTCGCCCGTGACCCTATCGAACACGCTCCCACTGTCAATTCCCACGACCATTCCCGGCGGCTTAAGACGCGTGATCGTTTGCCCGTTTTGCTTAACAAGCAACGGCGCATCGTGCCCGGCGCGCGCCATGGTCACGCCGCCGTGCGCGTGATCGAGAACGACGTAGGCCATGCTGATAAACATGTCTTCCTTGATGTCGGGATAAAGTTGCCGGTTCACTTTTGATAAGACATCGGCGGGCGAAGGATTTCCCACCGCCTGGCTGCGCAAGGTGCTGCGGCAAATCGCCATGATCAACGAAGCGGGCACGCCTTTGCCCGAAACATCGGCAATGGCCACGCCCAGTCGTTTGTCGTCCACTTTGATGTAGTCAAAATAATCGCCGCTTACCTGGCTGGCGGGAATGTTGAGGCCGCTAATTTCGAAACCGTTGATAAAGGGCGGCTCGGACGGCAAGAGAACGCGCTGAATGTCGCGCGCGATTTGTAAATCGTGATCGAGCCGCTTCTTTTCGTTCGCCTGCGAATAAATGATCGCGTTGTAAAGCGCGAAGGCTGATTGCTCGGAGATCGATTTGAAGACAACGAAATCACTCTGTGTGAACGGCGCGCTCTTCGGGCCGTTGCCGAGCGCGAGCACGCCCATGTTTTTTCGGCCATAAAGAAGCGGCGCGACCATGACTGACGCGGTGCCAAATGGCGTGTCGCGCAATTTCGCCAGCTCAGGCGCATTTGCCAAATCGGCCAGCAAAACCGGTTGACCGATTTGCCAAACGCGCCCGATGATTCCTTCGCCGGACGCGATCGTGCGCGCGCGAAAATAACTTTCGAGCGCGACCGGCGTGGAAGCAGCCTGCTGCAAAATGTCCGGCGGTACATCGACAAATGGCGGACAGCCTTTGGACACAAAAACGGGCGCGAGTTTTCCGGTGACGCGTTCGACCATGTAGAGCGCGCCACCGTGCGCATCGAGAATGCTCGTCGCGCCTTCGACAATGAGACGATGCAGATCGGCCGGCCGAATTGTTTCGCGAAACGCTTCACCGAGCCCGTGCAAGAAATCGAAGACGAGCGTTTCTTCGATCTGGATTTCTTCCTTCGAACGTTCGAGCTGCCGGATTCTACGGTACAGTATTAACGCGGTAAGAATCCAGCCGGCGAGCGACGCGATGAAAAGCGCGAGGATAAGAGTCGGCCGCATGACGAAAGGGCCAGCTTAGTTCGACGCTTTCTCGTGATGGAGGTCTTGCTTGAGGTAATCCAGAACGTCTTTGAACCGCGAAAAATTTTGCGGCGCCGCCTCGCAGAGCGCCTCGTGCGCATCGAGCATATCCTTCTTTGTCTCCACCTTATTGGATTGGGAAGAAGCACTGGCCGCTTCGCGCTTGAGCGCCTCGCATTCGGGAGCGGCCGATCCATTAGAGTGAATGCTGAAAATCTGATCAAGCCCGAGACCGGAAAGCAATTCGCGGCTGCGTTCGCCGCAATGCACCACGTGAAAATGCCCGTGCCCCAGTTCCTTCAAGCGCAGCGCGATCCCCGCCATCGTGCCCATAAACGTGGAATCCATCGCCTGACAATTGGACAAATCGATCACGAACTCGCGGAAACCGCGATCTACCATTTCCCGGGCAAACTCTTTGAAACTGCCGCTGTTAAGAAAGCTGCCCTTACCTTCTACTCGCACCCAAACGGCCGACCCATTTACCCCTACTTGAATAGACGACTGCACGACTGAGGGAAGAAGTATAAGATCACGCCAGAGAGTGTCAAACCAGGCGCATCCGCCAGCCTCTCGTCAGTCCCATAGATACGATCGCTTCATCGCGACGATCTTCCCGTCTTCAATTAACAAACAGCGCCAGGCGATCACCGCTCCGTCATCGAAGTAATCGTCCCCGATGATGGCGAATTCGGATTTGATGTTGCCTTTCGCACTCGGGTAATAGAGTTCCCGCGCTTGCACCAGCGAGTGCAATTTTTCCTGTCGATATTCCAAACGCACGGTCAGGTTTGCCGGCCGTTTCGTCCGCCAGAAAAAATCGAAGTAGTTGCCTACCCGTTGTCGTTGATCCAGCAGCGTGACTGCGCCGAAGAGACGATACTTCCGCTCAAACTGGATTGAGGCGTCCTGTCCCTTCGTGTATTTCGACTTGCTGGTCTTCTCGCTTGAATCGGCACCCGACCCTTTTTTCCCAGTGATCGCGCCCGCTTTCTTAGATTTGGTCAGCGCTTTCTCATTGAGAAAAAAAAGCTTCACTTTGCGGAACTGGAAATCGTCGCTCAACGCCACCGGCAGTTGAGTTACTTTCGGCAGGAGCTTCGCTTGATCCGCCGCGCGCAAGGTCGGGACCGACAACAAGATCGACATAAAAATTCCGCCGAGCCGTTTCATTCGTGCTTATGAAAACGGGTTCGGCTTGCCCTGTCAATGCGCGCCGCCGCCGCACGCGATCGCGCAAGCCAAGGTTTCGCTTCCGAGTTTCCACGGTTATTTTTCCGCGTGATCAATGTGCAATACGAGCGCGGCATTTATTTGCCGAAGGAAAACATCTGGCTCGATCCCTGGGACCGGAAACCATTCGCTTTCGTTTCGCACGCGCACAGCGACCACATCGCCGCACACGAGGAGATTATTGTTTCCGAGCGCACTTCGCGACTCATGCAAGCGCGCCTCGCCGGAAAACGCAAAGAACACGTGCTTCCGTTCGGGCAGCGCAGCCAAGTCCACCATCTCGATGTCACGCTTCTTCCCGCCGGTCACATTTTCGGTTCCGCGCAATTCTTTCTCGAAACGGAAGACGGCTCGCTGCTTTACACCGGCGATTTCAAATTGCGCCACGGCCAATCGGCCGAGCCGGCGGAATGGACGCACGCCGAAACGCTCATCATGGAGACGACTTACGGCCTGCCGCGATATCGATTGCCGCCGACCGAAGAAGTCATCGCGCAAATTGTCGCGTTCTGTCGCGACGCGATCGATGAAGGCGAAGTTCCCGTGCTGCTCGGCTACTCGTTAGGCAAAGCGCAGGAAATTCTTTGCGCGCTCGGCGGCGCCGGCCTCACGCCGATGTTGCACAACTCCGTTTTTCGAATGACGCGAATCTACGAGCAGTTCGGCCAATCGTTTTGCGAATACGAACGCTACAACGCCAACGCGGTCGCGGGCAAAGTTCTCATTTGTCCGCCGAGCGCGAACCGTTCGCGCATGCTGAAAAAAATTCCGCGCAAACGCGTCGCCATGATCAGCGGCTGGGCGGTCGAGCCAAACGCGATCTACCGCTATCAAGTTGACGCGGCGTTTCCGCTTTCTGATCACGCCGATTACGACGATATCCTGCGTTATGTCGATCTTGTGCAACCGAAACGCGTGCTCACGCTGCACGGATTCGCCGCGCAGTTCGCACGCGACTTGCGCGATCGCGGCGTCGAAGCATGGGCGCTCAGCGAAGAAAATCAGCTTGAGCTAACTTTGGGAACTTTCCGTGCGACCGCCGTTGCGCCGCAAGATCGACAATTACCAAACGAAGTTGAGTCGGAATTTTGTGCATTCGCGAAAATTGGCGAACAAATCGCGGCGACGCCGGCCAAACTGGAGAAGGTGCGTTTGCTCGCAGATTACTTGCGCACACTCGATCCGACGCGGCTTCCGATCGCCACAACTTATTTTACCGGCCGCGCATTTCCGCAAAGCGATCTGCGCACACTGCAAATCGGCTGGGCCGTGATTTATCGCGCGCTCATCGGCGCAAGCAAATTGAGCGACGCGGAATTTCGTCGCATCGCTTCAAGCCACGGCGATGCCGGCAAAACCGCGTTTGAAACTCTTGACGGTCGCACTTCACCCGAGCCGTTCTCGATTCTGGATTCGAGAAAGCTTTTCGAAAATCTGCAAAGCGCGCGCGGTCCGCTTGCCAAAACCGAGTTGTTGCAAAAGCGATTGTCGATCTTGTCGGCGCGCGAAGGCCAATACATCGTCAAAATTCTCACGGGCGATCTGCGCATCGGTTTGCGCGAAGGACTTGTCGAAGAAGCGATCGCTGCCGCGTTTGATGCGCCGCTCGATGAAGTGAAGGAAGCGAACATGCTCCTCGGCGATATTGGCGAGACCGCGTCGCTCGCTTCGCGGAATGAGTTGCACCGCGCGGAATTGTCGATCTTTCGCCCGATCAAATGCATGCTGGCCAGTCCCGAGCCGACGGCGGAAGCAATCTGGGAACGCTTCGCGGAAGTAGAAGCGGCTTCCAGACGCTTAACCCAA
>CATPCN010000291.1 GCA_955652855.1 uncultured Chthoniobacterales bacterium
AGAACAATGGAGCTGTTGCTGCTACGAAACTTCTTAAACAATATCAAAAGGAGATTTCATCTGATTGGGTTGCTACGTATATTAAATATCTTGGAAAACCGTAATGAACTTTTTTATTGTGCCTCTGGTTACAATCGCCATTGCCGTTTTCACCACAGTCATGGTGATGGCGTTCATCGAGCTTATCTCGATCCTTGTCCGCAGGATCAACGAACGTCGCCCGCGTTATCGCGTCCACATCTACATGCGGAGCGGCAAGATAGTCATGTGGCGATCCAATCTGGAGTGGAACACCTTGCAAAAACACCTGCCCAAGTGCGGCACGAAAATAGCTGACGACACGGTCATGGCGTGGCGCATCGAACCGCCATGAACAACATCGTCCTGCAGTTCAGCACGTCTTTTGCTTGGCAGAGCGGGGTTATACGCTTTCTATGTCACTCTCCATTTTCTCATTGCGATATCATTCTTCCGGAACCCCTCCCTCATGGTTGTCTGGGCGCATCCGATCCGGGCGGCGTGATGGTGCGTCCGCACGATTACCAGAAATTTATGACGCGTCGGCGCGCGACGATACAAACTGACAAGGCTGACAAGATCATAGCGTTGGTTCGCAACGAAGTCGGCAAACCGTTTGACCCGAAAGCGATGAAAGCGGTACTGAGTGACGAGCCGCGTGACTGGCGCGACCCGCAGGCGTGGTTCTGCTCTGAATTGATCGTAGCCATGATGGAACGAGCCGAATTTTTCAGACACTTGATTGTGCCGAAGAATCGCGTGACTCCTGCCGATCTGCTTCTGCTTCTCAACGATTACATCGACCCGGTAGAGTTCGCCCACGAGTATGCGGAATGAGCGAGTGGTTCCAGAGGCACGCTCCTGCATGGTTGGTGCGGGTAGTTTTTCGGCTTGGCTTTTATCTTGGCAGGTTCTACGATAAGTGGCTCAAACCGAGACCGAAAATTGTGAAAATAAACATTGTCGGAGACCTCAGCCTGCAAGCACCGGAGCGGTTACAGAAGGTGATGGACGCCGCCGCAGAGTGCGACATCCTAATCCAAGTAGGCGATATGCACCCGTGTTACGAGTGCGTGAAACGCGCGCCCAAAGGCTGCTTCGCCGTGGTTGGCAACCACGACACTGACTGGGACAAGAACCTCGGCTGGCCGCGCCAGTGGCGGCACGACACGCCTGAGTGCTTGATCATCGGCATCGACAACTCCAAGGACACGTTCGCTCAGGCGGACTACGACACTGTGCAGCCGCTTCCGACCAACAAGCCGGTGTTCATCGTCGTCCACAAGCCGCTCTCCACCATCGTGCTGCCGGACGGCACCCAGTCCTCTCACAGCATGGGCGAGGGCGCGCCCAACGCCGACGCCAAACGGATGCAGGCGATCGTGGCGCAGGCTGAGAACGTGCTCCTCGTCCATGGACATTACCATGGGAAAAGTGTTTTCAAGACTGCTTACGCTGATTGTGTCGTGGAAGGACGCGGCGGCGCGGCTCCCATTCTTGGATTCACCAGTATTCTCGTCACGAAGGACGGATGGACGATTCATCAAACAGAACTATGACGCTAATCGAACGAAGAGAATTTCAACGAAATTATCGCAGAACCGCAAAAGGCAAATCTGCGCTTCTAAAGTATCGACAATCGCAAAACGGAAAGGACAACTTCCTGCGCTATATGCGGTCGCCTAAAGGCCGAGCGAAAATAGCGAAGGCGAGAGCTAAGAGACTTGAACGCAATAAAACTTGGATTCACCAGTTCAAACGAGCGCATCCCTGTTCTTGCGGAGAATCTGATCCGAGATGTCTTGACTTTCACCATTGCGATCCTTCCCAGAAATTATTTAGTCCCACTTGTCTGAGAAGTTTATCTACAATTCAAAAAGAGATTTCCAAATGCACCGTTTTGTGCGCGAATTGTCATCGTAAACTTCACGGTGCTCACGACCTGCCGTGAAAACATTCGTCGGCACGCACGGCTACAAGTTCTCGACCTACGTCTCAGGCGACGACCTTCGCGCGGACGACGTGATGGCGACCGCGTTCGGCTACATCGGCGACGGCCAAGACGGCGGTATGACGGCGAGCGGGCTGGACCTGCACCAGCACCTCGGCTTCCTCGGCTGCGCGCTGCCGCTGCCCAACTGCCGGTTCTGCCGCGGCGCGCCGTACCCGCCGCACGACCACGACCGGATGCCGTGGCTGACGACCAAGGTCGAGGTCAAAAGCAAGAAGACCGGGCAAACCATCATGGTCTCGCTGTGCGACTACGGGCCGGGCAACGGCCACCCGAACCCCGCGGCGATCGACCTGACCGGCGCGGCTGCGGTCGCGCTCGGCACGCTCCACCCGGCGCACTTCGCGGAGCGCGTTGACATCCGCGTGGTCGGTGCGGCAAGGTGGATGGCATGAAAGTCTCCGAACTGAGGCCGAACCCGGCCAACCCGCGCAAGATCACCGACGAGCAACTAAGTTACCTGGGGGCCGCCATGCGTGAGTTCGGCGACCTGAGCGGCCTCATTCTTAATCGCACGACTGGCAACCTTGTTGGCGGACATCAACGCGTGAAGATACTGGGTGACGCGACAGTCACGATTTTACACAAATACCCTAAACCGACCGTGCAGGGAACCGTTGCTGAAGGATTCGTAACCTACGAAGGGGAGCGATTTACTTACCGTGAAGTGAAGTGGGACGAGGTGAAAGAGCGCGGCGCGTTGATCGCTGCCAACAAACAAGGTGGCGATTTCGAATTTGGCCAGCTCACGGATTTGTTACTCGACTTGGACGACAATAATTTCGACCTCAAACTCACCGGCTTCTCGATGAAAGAGTTAGAGGAGATGGTCAACTGGTCTCCAGACAAAAAGCACAGTATCAAAAGTGAGCGCACGGCTGGCAAGATGAAAGAGACCTATGTCGAACTCATCAATAAGTGGAAAACAAAGCGCGGCCAGCTATGGCGCATCGGTGAGCACCGGCTGCTAATTGACGACGTGCTCGATCCCGACGCATGGAAACGACTGGGCGATTCACCATATCGCTTCGGCATGGCCGATCCACCATACGATCAAACGTTCAATCCACGACCGCTTCTCAACTTCATCTCAGGCAATCTCTTTTCATTTCTCGGAGACAAACAGGCTGCATCAATCGGAGACAAAAATTTTGTGCGCTTTTTTATCAACACTTACGAGCATCCGCAAGGTTTCGACGCATTACAGGCGATCAAACATCATCACACGCTCATCGCTCAATGGCAGTTGCGTAAGGTTAAACCAGTGCGCGGTTTGAAAGAATTAACAACAGTATTCGTCACCGACTCCAATCATGACGCATCTGTATACGCGAGCATGGACGGCACTGCGAAGCACATCAAACCACAGATCATCATGCAAACGCTCATGCGATATTTCACCAAACCCGGCTGGATCATCATGGACGCGTATGCAGGCGGCGGATCGACACTCATCGCTGCGGAAAAACTGAAATTGAAAACACGCTCGATGGAACTTAACCCGGACGCGTGCGCCATACTTCTCGAACGTGCGGAAACCGAAGGATTAAAATGCGTCTTGACTTAAGTTGCTCATGCCCTTATAGTTACGCATGGGAAAAGAAACAGCAATCGCGTGGACGCACCACACATTCAATATCGCGTGGGGATGCGTAAAAGTCAGTCCGGGATGCAAACATTGTTACGCCGACACCCTGAGCGCGCAGCGCGGATTCGACATCTGGGGCAAGAATAAGGAGCGGCGCACATTCGGCGATAAGCATTGGAGTGCTCCGTTAGCGTGGGATCGCGCGGCAGCATCGGAACGAATACAACATCGAGTCTTTTGCTCGTCCATGTGTGACGTGTTCGAGGATCATCCGATGATCGACACCGAGCGAGAAAAGCTCTGGGACTTGATTCGCACAACTACGCATCTCGACTGGCAACTTTTGACGAAGCGCCCGGAACGCATCAAGGACAATTTACCGGAGGACTGGAATTACGGTTATCCGAACGTGTGGCTTGGCACATCGATCGAAAACAACGACTATGCGTGGCGAGCGGATCATTTGCGAGAGCTACCGGCAGTCGTGCGTTTCGTGAGTTACGAGCCAGCACTCGGCCCATTAAACGAATTGGATTTGAACGGCATCGACTGGATGATTTACGGCGGGGAGAGCGGTCGGGGATTCAGGCCGCACGATTTGGCATGGCCGCGCGATATGCGTGCACGATGCGCGCACGCACACATCGCGTTTTTCTATAAGCAGAGTCCGAATTTTTTCACGGAGCGCGGAACGACGCTCGACGGCGAAACCGTGCGCGAATATCCGGTTCCGCGTGCATCGCGACATCGTCAACGCGTTGATCTTTTCGAGTGAAAAACCGTTATGGCGTTTTCACCATAACGCTTTTTCACGGCACCCACCTCGCACCGTAAAGCGTTGAGCGGCGGGCCGACAAAGCCGCCACTCCGGCTACGTCAACGCCCCGTCTCGCCGGAGTGGTGGCAAAAGAGTGGGACCCGGTCGAGAAGCGCAAGTTCACGATCGCCGAGCTGAAGCGCATCTGCGCGTTCCCTGACGACTACGAGCTGGCCGGCAGCTACGCGCAGCAGTGGGCGCAGCTTGGCAACAGCGTGCCTCCCCTGATGATGCGCGCGATAGTTGAGGCCGTCCGGGACGAAATTCTGCTTCCCCTGCGCCCGGTTTCACGACAACGTGCCCTCAGTGGACACGCTCACGAAAAAAGAGCGGAGCGCGCTCATGTCGCGCATCCGAGGAAACG
>CATPCN010000292.1 GCA_955652855.1 uncultured Chthoniobacterales bacterium
ACAGTAATGAACCAGACCGCGCGCGACCTTGTTCCAGGGCACGAACTCTCGGTCGAAGAAAATTCTTTTGGCGAGGTAAATGGTCTTAGCCCTGTGTTCCGCCACGAGTAGGAGATGGAATCCTCCGGTGCCACTCCAATCAATAAGCCAATTTTCGTCGTGGGTTCACTATTTTCCGCGCTACGAAATAGTCCTGAACTCAGATGGCGTGGCGACTTGGGAGCAAGATTTGCGGCACGTGAAGGGAAAGGTGGCGAACCACATCATGGACATTTTTCTGAACACGTATCTGGGTTAGCCTTCAAAAGGTTTTGTTGTTGCTGCGCTTTCTCGCGAACGTGTCAGCAGGGCGCTTATCCAGCCCTTCCAACTTTTGTAATTTTCGTGGCGTTTCCAAAGGCGCTCCGTCGGCGGTACCGACACAGAATTGCAGGACATGGCGGAGGTCAGATACCGGCTCTTGCTAGGGGGATAGGTGGTTTTAATTTTTCGCGCTTGCGGCTGGCGCGGGCGTTCGGGTTTCAACAGGGATCGCCTCATCTGAAACCGCCTCGTGATCCGCGCTACGAGCGGCATACTGTAAGAGCGGGTCGTAATTGCCGATGTACCCAAGAAGGGGTATCTCTGCCGAATTTGCCGCCATAAAGGATCTGATTGAACGCTTTCCCTATGCCGCACGAGCGAGCGATGCCGCGAATCGTTCCATTCGGATCGACAATGACGAGCTGTTTTGGTACAGACCAGCGACGTGTGAATACCGTCCCGATCACCCGCGCGGCAGCTTGTCCATTCTCTCCTTCGACCAAAGCTTCAACTCGGAAAGCACCTCTAAAATGTTCATGCTTATGACGGCCGTCGAACAGACTATTAACAGGGCGGCCGAGCCAATCCTGTAGCCCTTCGGCAAACATGTCCAAGCGGCGTGCACGCAGTAGTGGTACCACCAGATACGGAAGTTCCCACGTACAGTGGGGCTATGATGATTACCTGGTCAAGATCGTGGACTCCATTGATCAAACTCGTGGCCGCATTCTCGGACAAGATTCGCACATACCTCGACTGCAGCCCCCATTTAATATGTAACGGCAATGCGGAAATTGGCATTCCAAGACAATACAGAGAATTGGCCAACGTAAGTACCGAACCTTTTCGCCGTGCGCGAGGAGTAGCAGCAGTAAGCCGCTCCAGAACCCTCTCTACTCTCCGCCGTGAGTCGGGCTTGTGTTGTGAAGAAATTACCCGAGTCTGACAGTCCTACATGGAAAAGACAATTACAGAACCGCCTAAAGTATTGGTAGTCACGGCCGATGATTTCGGAATTCGGCCGGAAATCAACGCGGGCATTATCGAAGGACATAAAAACGGTATCATTACTTCCGCCGCCCTCCTCGTAAATGGGATCGCAACCAATGACGCCGTGCAGCTCCTCGAAGAAAATCCGAACCTTGACGTTGGTCTTCACTTGAGCATGGTTGAGGGTTATTCCCTGAGCGGGGGTAAAAGCCTCTTGGATCGCGAGGAATACTTCCCCGGCCGCCCCTGTTTGCACCGTCATTGGACAGTTTTTTTGGTGGCTTTTCTACGGGGACACATTTTGAAAGTGGAGCTTGAAAACGAAATGCGAACTCAAATCGAGGCTTTCCTTAGGATAAGAAAATCGATCCCCTTTTTAAACTCGACGCAACATCTGCATCTTTTGCCGGGTATTCATGACATCATCCTTTCTCTGTGTGAGGAATACAAAATTCCGTGGATCCGAATGCCTCTACCCGGAGGGAAGATGAACCTCTCGATTCGAGGCGTGCAGCTGGAAATCTTAAAACGGTTTGGAAAGAAATTCGCCAGTCGAGCTCGGAGTTCCAAAATTGTTCTGAGTTTTCCAGACGCGTTTCTGGGATTCGAGGAAAGTGGTAGTTTATCGGAAGAAAAGATTTTGGAGCTCATTGATAAAGTCAAGCCCGGAATTACCGAACTCATGACTCACCCGGGTCGCGAGAGCCCGCTTTTGAGAACAAGATTAAGCGGGTACAAGAATTTTTCGTGGGAGTCGGAGCTTCGAGCGTTAGTTTCTCGGGCCTTCATCCACAAAATCAAAGAATGAAATATTCAACTCTGTGGGTTCAGCAAAGCGATGAGCCTGCATTCGACTTGGAGAGGCTAAGTTATGAGAGCGATTATTTTGGCGGGCGGAAAAGGGACGCGGCTGGCCCCTTACACCACCGTGATTCCGAAACCTCTTGTGCCCATTGGGGGGAAGATGCCCATTCTCGAGGTTGTCATAAGACAGTTGAAGGCGAATGGCTTTGAGCACATAACCGTGACGGTCAATCATATGGCTCACCTGATCCGCGCTTTTTTTGGGGACGGTCTTCAGTGGGGGTTGAAAATTGATTATTCTCAGGAAGACAGACCGCTGGGGACAATTGGCCCTCTCACCTTGATTCGTGATCTGCCCGAAAACTTTCTTGTGATGAATGGTGACCTCATCTGTGACCTGAATTTCAAAAGCTTTTTGGATTTTCACTGCGCGGGTTGCAATAAGGTAACAGTGGCGGCTTGCCGCCGTCGGCAGAAGATCGATTTTGGGGTCTTGTCCTTCGACAGCAACAACCACCTCGTTTCTTTTTCGGAAAAGCCGGAGTACACATTTGATGTGAGCATGGGAATTTATTGTTTCAACAGAAGCATCATTCGAGAGCTTAAGATCGGGGAGCCCTACGGCTTTGATAACTTGATGATCGAGCGATTGAAAGCAAAGAAACAGACCAACATTTTTCCTTTTGATGGACTTTGGTACGACATCGGCCGTCCCAGCGACTATGACGACGTGAATTCGAATTTCGAAAGAATCCGAGACGTTTTTGGGGTGGATCTGACCTCGTGAAAAAGGTAATCGTCACAGGCGCTCGAGGATTTCTTGGGAGCGCCCTTTCGAAAATATTAGCCCGGGACCCCTTTGTGAAACTCATCATGTCTTCACGCGCTAGGGAATACTCGTCCAGTCCATTTTATAATTGTGACCTCTCACACCCGGCCGAGATCCAGAAAATGCTGCAGGGGACCAAGCCGGACGAGATCTATCACTGCGCAGGTTCCGTCGGCCGTGATTTTGGGCATCTTTTCCAATCCAATGTTGTCAACACGGCTCATCTTCTAGAGGCCGTTCGACTGTACAATCCTTCAGCTCGTGTTCTGCTCAACGGCAGCGCGGCGACCTATGGGAACGTGGATCCAGCTCACAATCCTATTCCGGAATTTCTTCAGCCCCGACCTGTGACGCCTTACGGATTTTGCAAAGCCACTCAAACCGAACTTATGCGGTACTTTCGCTACAATTATAATCTCCACGTGAAAGAAGCGCGGATATTTAATCTATGCGGCCCAGGCGCTCCCAAGCACCTTGTGAATGGCCGGGTTGAGACGCTCATTGAGCAATACCTGAAAGGACAAATAACTGAGATTAAAGTTGGTTTTTTGGGAGCGAAGAGGGACTATCTCGAGGTCGAGGCGGCCGCTGGTATGCTCCTGCGCATTATGGCTTACGGCCTCCCGGGTGAGGTCTACAATGTGGGTTCTGGCAGAGCCAGAGTTGTTCGTGATCTTATCAAAGAAATGCTAAATGAAAAAGGCGTGCCGTTGGAGGTGTTGAGAGAGGAAGGATGTCCCGAGACCCAGCCTATGGAAATATTTGCTGATCTCCGAAAATTCAACCAACTCGTCTAAGCCACTGGAAAGAAGTAATCAGGTGCAGAAGAAAAGCATTACAATCATCTGTCCGGTCTATAACGAAGAGGCGGTGATCTTAGCCTTCTATCAAGAGCTCAAGAGAGTGCTCGATACTCTGAAGCAATCCTACAGTTTCACGATTCTGTTCGTCGCCGATAAAGGGACGGATCGAACCTGGGATATTCTTCGTGGCTTAGGAGCTAAGGATCCCTCCGTGAAAGCGCTGTTTTTATCTTCGCGTTTTGGCCATCAGGCCTCTCTCTTAGCGGGATTGGATTTCGCCTCATCCGCTGCCGCGATTATGATGGATTCGGACTTGCAGCATCCTCCATCTTTGATTCCGACACTTCTTCAGAAATATGAAGGTGGGGCAAACGTTGTACACACCGTCAAGGTGGACAACACGAAATCCCCCCTGCGCGATCGTTTCGTTTCTTACCTATTTTATCGATTTATGACAGTCATGGCTGAAACACCCATCATTCCGTATGCCTCAGATTTTCGCCTCTTGGACAAACGGGTGATCGAGATCTTCCGGACTGACTTGCGGGAAAGAAATATTTTTCTTCGTGGCCTCATGAGTTGGATTGGCTTTCGGCAGGAATTCGTTCCTTTCGAAGTCTCCAAACGATACTCAGGGAAGTCAAAGTATTCCTTTGCCAAGATGCTCTCGTTTGCGATTACCGGTGTAACTTCATTCAGTTCGCGACCCCTCCGGCTGGCAATTTACTTAGGCCTTATGACGTCGCTCCTGGGCCTAGTATTACTGGTTTATACGTATGTAAGCTATTATACTGGTAAAGTGGTCGCTCCCGGTTGGGCTTCTATTCTCTCCGTTCTAACGTTCTTTAGCGGCGTGCAGCTTGTAGTTCTTGGCGTGCTTGGCGAATATGTCGGACGTGTTTTCTTTGAGGTGAAGAATCGACCGCACTATTTTGTCGAAGATGGCGTGAACATAAGAACGCAGATTCAACGTGGAAACGAATAAAGGCTGGAACGATTACAACAAAGTTAATCAGCGCGATAAAAAAATGGCGCATGAGTGGATTTTAATGCTTAAAAACTGGTTGAGGTCGAACCTCTTTGCTAGGGGCTCGACGTCTATACTCGATTATGGCTGTGGTTACTTTGATCTTGGGATCGAACTCGTCCAGGAGGGACACTCAGTGGATGGCTTTGATCCCTTCGGTCCAGCGGTGGACATCGCGCGCAGGCGTGTTGAGGAGCAGGTTCCCGGAAAGGCTCAAATATACTCCTCGCCCAATGAGATCCCAAGGCGCCGATACGATGTGATCGTTCTTAATAGCGTGGTTCAGTATATGACGGGTGAAAATGAGCTTGAGAAGTTTTTCTCGTTTGGCCGCGGACTTTTTCGGAACGAAGGCGGCTTCATTGTTATCAGTGATGTCATCCCACGAAATTATTCACCGGTCCTTGATGGGCTGGAATGTCTTTGCTGTGCGGCTCGACGCAGTCTCTTGTGGCCGATGGCCTTGCATCTTTACAGGACCTTTCAAAACAGTGCTCACAAGACTATTAAGCGCTATGATTTTGTCGAACTGAAGGAACTCGCGAAATCCTTCGATTATGAGGTGAGGAAATTGGATTGCAATTTAACACCTTCCAGGAGGCGCTACAGCGTTGTGTTCCAAATGAGGCAGTATGAATGAAACAGTACGAGTACCGAAGAAATTACGAACTCGAACAAAACTACTGGTGGTTTGTAGGTATTCGCAAAATCATCAAAGCTCTCTTGGATTTTTCGGGCGGAGTAAGTCGGGAGATGCGAGTTTTGGATGTCGGTTGTGGTACGGGGGCTTTGCTGAATGAGCTTCGTGAGAGGGCGGATTATGTGGTTGGTGTTGATATTTCCTTTGAAGCGCTCGATTTTTGTCGACTTCGGGGTCACGAAAACCTCGTGAAAGCGGACGGAACTTCTTTGCCATTTAAAGATGAAGAATTCGACATCATTACAGCTATTGGGATCATCGAACACATTAGCGACGACAAGCGCTTTCTATCAGAGCTACAGAGAGTTTTGAAAAAGCATGGGCGTCTTATTTTGCTGACATCCTCGTTCCCGTTCTTGTGGACTCAGGCCGACGTGGCTAACGAGCATAAGAGGCGATATTACTTGCGAGCCATTGAGAAGGAGATTCACAAGCACGGATTCTCAACACTTCGCTTCAGCCATTTTAACTTCGTTCTTTTTCCAGCATTGGCCGCGATTTTAATCGGACATCGGCTTATTAAAGGTTTAAGCTCGCCCAAACCTGAACGCATTCTTCCCATGCCCCCGGCTGCCGTTAATCGACTGCTGACGCTTGTGCTGGTGCTAGAAGCTAATTTGATAAGATGGCTTCGGCTTCCCTGGGGCATTTCGATGATTGGAGTGTTCCAAAAGAAAGCGAAAACAACGTGAAGAAGACACTCATCACAGGATCCGAAGGTTTCATTGGTTCTCATCTTGTCGAAAAACTTGTTAAAGACGGAGCTTTGGTTAAAGCTTTTGTCCTCTACAACACATTTAATTCTTGGGGATGGCTTGATACGTTGCGGCCCGAAATCAAAAGAGAAATTGAGGTTGTCACAGGAGATATCCGCGATCTCGTGTCGGTTCGCAGCGCGATGAAAGATTGCGACCAAGTTTATCATTTGGCAGCGCTCGTAGGGATTCCTTACTCCTATCAATCGCCCGGGAGTTTTGTAGACACAAACGTCACAGGAACGCTAAATGTTCTTCAGGCAGCTCTTGATTGCGGGCTCAGCAAAGTTATTCACACATCAACGAGTGAAACTTACGGAACGGCTCAATACGTTCCCATTGACGAGAAACATTCGCTCCGTGGTCAATCGCCTTACGCGGCTTCAAAAATCGCTGCCGATCAGATCGCTTATTCGTTTTATTGCTCGTTTGATTTGCCGGTCGCTATCGTCAGGCCCTTCAATACTTATGGACCGCGCCAATCGGCTCGGGCCATTATTTCCACCATCATTTCCCAGATTAGTTCGGGGAAAAATGAGATCTCGATCGGAGACACGCGGCCAACGCGGGATTTTTCTTATGTCTTGGATACGACCGAGGGCTTCTTGTCCGTTGCCAAGTCTCCAAAGGCAGTCGGGCAAACGATCAATCTGGGTAGCAATTTTGAGATCTCGATTGGTGACTTGGTTCAGCTCATTGCGGAGGTCATGAGGAGAGATGTGAAACTCGTGCAGGATTCTAGTCGCCTCCGCCCACAAAACTCGGAAGTGATGAGGTTATGGGCTGATAACAAAAAAGTCTTTGAACTCACAGGGTGGCAACCGAAATTCGCAGGTCGCGAGGGTTTGGCGAGAGGGCTGAAGCTTACGGCCGATTGGTTCTCCGATCCCGAGAACCTAAAAGCCTACAAGCCAAATATCTACAATATCTAAATGGCTCGCGCGACGCACGCTCGGGATTCAGTAGGTCTGATGCCGTTCGAGGTTGTATTTTGCTACGGCGTAAACTTTCCAATTGATCTTTTATTGCCAGCAATCTAAGAGATGACTGTGCTACACCACAGAGAATCCTCTCTTCCGATCGAACGCGTACTTTACCAAATGCGTAAGTTTAAAGTGACGGTTGAGAGGATCGTGCAAATATGCGGCGGCATAGCCGCGTTCGTCTTTTTGGTCACAGGTGTCGTCTACCTCTACCTAGGTAGTTTCACTG
>CATPCN010000293.1 GCA_955652855.1 uncultured Chthoniobacterales bacterium
CGCTTGTTTTTATGGATGTTGCAACATTTTCTTTTGCAATGTCAACATATTCGATTAGACGCTAAACAGAGTTGTTCTTGCTAAGTCTTCTGCCCTCGTCGATAATTCTGGCATGAAGCAACTCTCAAGACGCTCTATCCTCCGAGAGGTTCCACCCACCCCTCTCGCCGTTCGAGCAGTAGCAGACGGCAGATATCTCAACCTTACGGAGAGAAGCTTTGCTAGGTGCTTTGCGCTCCGTAACTGGCGAGCTGTGATTGCAGCAGCCGCAATAATGCTGTTTCTAAAGACACCCCTCCATGGCCAGAACATGTCAGCAACGGTCACGGCCGGGGACAGCGCGAAGGCGATTGCCCTTCCGTCGGCGCAACAGGACTTCGCCGTACATCTTCAAGCGACCTTCAGCCAAAACCCCGATCAAGGTATTGCCCTCACCTCGGGGTCCACGCAGAGCTTTGACCAATTCGCAGTTACGGTTCGGGCGATTGGAAGCACCGTCCAAGCGCGAGGACCGAACGGCTATCCGTCCAACGGCTTCCCGTTCACGCCAGGTGTTCCAACTGACCTCATCATCACGGGCAACGTACCCCAACGCACCTTCTCGGCCTGGATGGCTCTACAAGGGCAATCATATGTACAGATTGCGAACAGCGTCGGCATCAGGGCGGGTAACCAACCGGCATTCTTGGACACCTTGATGGTATGGGCGGACGCCGGCACCATCTCGGTCAATCTCATCAATGGCTCGTGCAACATCACCGGGATTTACAATCAAACTATCCTCGCTGATCACCCTGTCGCATTCTGGGATGTTAATCCACGGACCGGCACAGAACCTGACCTCAGCGGGAACGGGAATACCGCAACATATCAGGGCGGGTCGCCGACGGTGTCCACGATGCCCGATGGCGAACCGGTTGCGGTTTTCGACGGGTCGAGCCAGTACTTGTCCGTCCCGTCGAACGCCTCTCTGTCGATCCCGACCACTGGGAATCTGACGTGGGAACTTTGGCTAAAGCCGACGATACTCCAATTCCCTAACAGCAGCGGCGGCTATGTGGACGTAATGGGCAAATGCGCCGATTACTCTCCAACTTGCGAGTGGGAGGCGCGTATGGTATAACACGACCAACCCAGAAGGCCGATGCAATCGATTGAGCGCCTACGTGTTCAACCCGACCGCAGGATTCGGCTCCGGCGCGGATTGGCAGCCGGTGTGCGGTCTACTCCAGGCTGGCCAATGGCTGCACGTTGTGGGCGAGTATACGACGCTAAGCCAGCCGGCAGGCTGTCCGAACGCTTCAGCTTATCCCGGCTCCATCGACATCTGGGTAAACGGCGTGAAGTGGAACCAGTCTGCTCATAACCCGACCGGCTGCATGAGCCAGTACAGCGTGGTGCCACAGGCCAACGGCAGCCCGCTGAACATCGGTACGATGGCCAACGATATGTGGTTCCAGGGCGCCATTGGGAAGGTTGCGATATACAATTACCGGCTCACGCAAACCCAGATCACCAACCACTATCAGGTGATGACAGGTCATCAGCCCACCGGCAGTTGTGCGAGCACGTGCAGCTTCTGAGCGGGCCGTTGATCCACCGCCGGCCGACTCGACATCAGCCCACGCCCCGCGCAAGGTTTCATCGCCTTCCTCGGGCGAGTCGCTTGCCGACGTTCCACGCCGACACGAATAATCCGGTCAGGGGTCGGGGAGGGTCTGTACCGCTCTCGAGTTGCAGAGCGCGAGCCGCGATATCGAGGCCCAGCATATTCCTGCAAGATAGATCCAGGTTTCGATGGGAAAAAAGACATAGGGAATCTGATTCTGGAGCGCCTTGTACTTGTCCGCTTCATTGCCCTTGGCTTCCGCCGCGAGGTTGGCAAGATTGCTTTGTAAAGAGGGGGCCAGCGGCTGGAACCAGTTCCATCCGCCAAGACCGACCAGAGCGTCGACTTCCTGTCCCGCTCGCGAAGGGTATTTCCAGGGACGGTCGTGACCGGGCCTGACGAACTGCAAGTAGGAGCCGAAGAGTACGCAGTTCACAATGACGGGCGCGAGCCATAAGGTACCGTGCAACAGAAAGAGCGCTGGCGGAGTCACTGCGTTGAGGGTTGGTTGCAATTCGATCAGACTGTCATCGCCGAGTGTTGCGGCTGTTGGCGCGGTCACCATCAGGGAGCTGGACTCACGCTGCTTTCGCGCAGTATTTTCGGCGACTTTGCGGGCGCGGTGCGCTTCCGACAGTGAATTGAAGGCTATCGCGTGAAAAAACCATAGTACTGGCGGTGCCGCGACCCATAGGAAAGCGATGCTCAATCCTCCCGTGATCCAGGTCAGCGGCAGCGATACGATCAACGCCGGAATTCGCGCTGTCACGGCAATGGCCAATCCGACGCTGAGCGCGACGATGAGCCAGTGCTGCGTTTCCTTCCGGCGTGAAAAATAGAGATCGAGACTGTCCATTCGGGATGCGCTCTAGTTCTTGAGGTTGCCGATGAGTTTCTGCGCCTGATCCTGAGTCACGCTGAAGGTGGCTGTGATCGCAGCGCCCAGTTTGTTGCCGCCAAGGTCGACGAAGCGCGCGGCCTTGATGATCGGGTCATACGGAGAAAGGCCTGCGGGAAACGAGGCCTTGAGATTGGCGGGATCGAGAGCCTCCAGAAGCTTGGACCTGAGCCAGTCCATGAGATAAGGACCGACTACGGCGTCTCTCATCAAACCGCCAAGTGCCCCGTCAGCGTGAATGTCTTTGATACGCGGGTTCAGGCCGAGTTGCCTGCCTTGATTTTGTACAACGAGATCAAGGGCGATCGTCACATCCCCGTTTTGTTCGAAAAGCTTGTTCTTGCCGAATCGCACAACTCCAACGCTCGTAGTGGCCGCCGACATACACCTCTGCCGAAGCGCGCAGGGCTACTGTATGGAGGCGAATGATCTCGGAGCAGTCGTCGTTGCGGTTCCCCTTCTTTTGCACAATACCGGGGACGACGCGTTGCAGGTCCGATAAATCAATCTCTAAGTCGACCGCAATATCCACTCTTTGTTGGCTTGGTGGTGTTGAGAGCTTAACTGTTCCGCGTCCGATGAATGTTACCGGTGTGCCTTCGACAGCAGTGGCAAACGATTCCGGTCCAAACTTCACTGTGATCTGAGCGCTGATGGGGTAGGCTGTTGCGAGCAGGACTATAAAGCTCAGAGGCGAATACCGCATATCTCCTCCCTAGACTTTGAACGTCAAATACATTCTACGCCCAGAATTCCGGCGGAGTCCGCGAGCCTTTCCCGGACCGCGATGTGGGTCTGCGGCTGGGTTGATTTAGCGCGTCGATGAGGGTCCAAAGCTGGCGATCTCAACGGCTGGCGTCCCAGAAACCCGGCCGAGCCACGACGTTGTTCCAGTA
>CATPCN010000294.1 GCA_955652855.1 uncultured Chthoniobacterales bacterium
CGCCAGTCGCGATTCACGCCCAGGCGAAAGCCAATTGGATTAACTTTTTGTCCCATAAATTATTTCTTCGGCTTTGCTTTCCCGCTCTTCTTCCCCTTCGTTTCTTTTTTCTCCGCGGTACTTGTCGATCTTTCCGTTCCTGCGCTGGCTTTGGATTTTTTCTCCTGCTGTTTCTTCGCTTTCCGCGTCTCGCGCGTTTCAATTTCAATCTCGTCCGTCAAGACGATGCGAATGTGACTGGTGCGTTTTAAGATCCGGCTGCCACTGCCGCGAGCACGCGGCATCATCCGCTTCATCGTCGGGCCTTCGCCCACGATCGCTTCTTTCACGACCAATCCGTCCACGCGCAACTGTGCGTTGTTCTCCGCGTTTGCGACTGCGCTCTTAAGCGTTTTGCTCACCATCGCCGCAGCCTTCTTCGGACTGAACGCGACAAGATCGAGCGCGGCCGAAACCGGCAGACCCTGAATCGCGCGCGTGACTTCGCGCGCCTTGAACGGCGAAATCTTCGCGTACCTATATATCGATCTAACTTCCATTTATTTTAAACTCACATTCTGTCGGGCATCCACCTGGAGGCGGTCGCCCACTTTTATTTTGTCCGAAATCCTTTCTTGAATCACCGCGCCGCAAATTTTCTGGCGCACGTCCACCACTCGGAGCGTTGCGATCAATTTGTCGCCGCGCATCACACGCAACGGCATCCCCATTTTCACTCCCTGCAATTCCCCGAGATTGCCAACCACCAGCGACCATTCCTCTTTCACGCTAATCACGCTGCCGTCCATCAACGTCGCCCGCTCCACACTCGATGCCGTCGCTTCCGCCGACGATTTCGCGAGCAGCTCGTTCGTGCTGCGCAATTGCGCTTCGACTTCCATTCGCGCCTGCGCATCGCCGCCTTGCGACGTTTTGAGCAAATGCAGCATCGCTTCGGTCAATCGCAGAATCTGGTCGCGATATTGTTCGCGCTCTTTTTCGAAAAGCTGGAGATCGCTCACTGCATTCAAGAGACGCTGCTCAAGCTTCGCGCGATCTTTGTCCGCCGATTCCAGGCCGAGCGCTTCCATGCGCAATTCCAAATCGGAATATTTCCGGCGAAATAATTCCGCCTCGACATTCGATTCCGCCAAACCTTCCGTCAGCGTTTCGCGTTCGAGCGAAAGCTGCTTGTGCAGCTCCGCGTTTTGCGAAAGCAACATTTCCGCCGTCACCCGCGCTTCCGCGGATTCAAGTTTTGTTTCTGACAAAGAACTATTTCCCTCTGCCGCCAGCCCTCGAGCCAGCGTTATGCAGCCCACTGCTAAGAAAGCTGAGAGTTTGTAGTTGAGAGTTGAGAGATTCATTTTCTCCCAGGCTCCCAATTTTTTTTCCTCAACACTCAACTCTCAACTCCTAAACTATTTCGTCACCTTCGCCGTGTGCGAACCGTGTTTCTTAAACACGCGCGTCGCCGAAAATTCGCCGAGTTTGTGGCCAACCATGTTCTCGGTCACAAACACGGAAATAAATATCTTTCCGTTGTGCACGAGAAACGTGTGGCCGACAAAATCCGGCGTCACCATCGAGCGGCGCGCCCAGGTTTTCACCGGTTTTTTCACGCCCGAACTATTCATCTTGTCGATTTTCTCGAGAAGATGCGGCTCGACGAAGGGTCCTTTTTTCAACGATCTGGCCATAAAATCAAATTACTTTTTCTTTTTGCGGCGCTCCATGATGAAGCGGTCGCTCGCCTTATGTTTGGCGCGGGTCTTGAAACCTTTCGAGAGCTGACCCCACGGGCTCACCGGATGATGCCGGCCACCGCCGCCTTTCGATTTGCCCTGACCGCCGCCCATCGGATGATCGATCGGATTCATCGCCATGCCGCGCACGTGCGAACGTCGCCCCTTCCAACGGGTGCGCCCAGCCTTGCCGCTCGAAACGTTCATATGATCGACGTTTCCCACCTGGCCGATCGTCGCATAACACGTTTCATGAATGCGGCGAATTTCTCCCGAGGGAAGTTTCACGAGCGCATAACCGGCTTCGCGGTTGCTCAAAGTCGCTTGCTGTCCGGCGCTGCGCGCAATTTGCCCGCCGCGACCGGGAGCAATCTCGATGTTGTGAATGTTCGCGCCGAGCGGGATCGCACTGAGCGGAAGCGCGTTCCCCAAATCCGGAGGAGCTTCCCCGCCCGCGACCACCTTCGCGCCGACTGACAATCCATCGGGCGCAAGAATGTAATTCATCTCGCCGTCCGCATATTTAATAAGAGCGATTCGCGCGGAACGGTTCGGATCGTACTCGATCGCGGTGACTTCGGCGGTCACGCCGTGCTTGCGACGCTTGAAATCGACCTTGCGATATTTCTGTTTGTGTCCACCGCCGATGTGACGCGAAGTCATCCGACCGCGGTTATTGCGGCCGCCGGTCCTTTTCTTCGGTTCGACCAAGCTTTTGTGCGGCTTGGATTTCGTGATCTCCTCGAAAGTCGGGAGTGTCTTAAACCGCAGTGTCGGCGTGAGTGGCCGATAACTTTTGAGCGCCATAACTAAAATGTCATTCCGAGCGGAGCGAGGAATCCCACAATCGAAGCGAACCTCACACTGGGTACTCTGCGTAACGGACACAGCTGCGGGAGATCCTTC
>CATPCN010000295.1 GCA_955652855.1 uncultured Chthoniobacterales bacterium
CATCATTTCACGAAGGGCTTGACCGTCCATGCAAACGTGCGGTCTTGTATATTCAGATTTGACGCTTCGTGATGCGTGTCTGTTACTGACGGTGGAAACTATGGTTTCTCCGGGGAGGCCGTTGTGGCCTAACAAGACCAAGTTAACCGGCTCGCCGCCGCTCGGCGATCGCCAGATAGAAAGCCCGTAGCGGCGAGTTCGGTTGAACGCGTGTTTAGGCCTCGTTGAGTGAGCGAAACATAACGTGGGCATCGACGAACCCCTTGTGCGAATGGCGAAATGCGCCCGGCAGTGTGCCTACGATCTTGAATCCCAGTTGCTGCCAAAGTCGAATAGCGGCTTCGTTCGTCGATACGACAAAATTAAATTGCATGGCGCGGAATCCAAGGCGGCAGGCTTCGCTTACACAGTGTTCGCCCATGACGCGCCCGAGACCGAGACCGCGCGCCGTTGGTGCGACCATGAACGCCGCATTGGCGATGTGTGAGCCCAAGCCAGGCTGATTGGGCTTTAGGATGTAGGTGCCCACGATGACTCCGTCGCGCTCTGCGACGTAGCATCGAGCCGAGGAATGCAGCCAGTACCCGAGCGCGTCTTCGCGCGAAATATGAGGATCGAAGAGGTAGGTATCCCCGGGGGCCACGACCGCATGAAAGATATCCCAGATCGAACTACTGTCCGATGCTCTGGCTTCGCGTATCGACACCATGAGTGTTCACGAGGCCTACCGCAACTATTATAACTGGCCCCACCCGCTTCGGCCGAAGTCCCGCCGGTTGGGGTCCGCGTTAACGCGGGGTTATGCATCTCCGGTAGGGATGATTGCCGCCGTTTCGATCATAAGAATGACCGCACGTTCGGGGGCGCGTGTCCGGTGAATGACCCCCTTCGGTACGACGTAGCCCTGTTGCGGTTTTAGATCGATGGATTGGTCTTCCAGATCAATGATGAAGTGACCGTCGAGGACGAAGAAAAACTCGTCGTCGTTGTCGTGCTTGTGCCAGTGGTACTCACCCTGCATGACGCCAAGTCGAACGACCGAGTCGTTCACTTTGCAGAGCGTCTGGTTGTACCAACGGTCCGTGCAGGCGTCGACAAGCGAGGGAACGTCAACCAGGCTCAGGGCCGGGAATCGAACATTGAGGTAGGTCGCGTATGAATACGTCTGTGGTTCACTCATGATGCCCATCCATGTTGAGGCCTTTGGGTATGTCGCACAAGAATCATTTTGTTGATTTGGGGGGAATGCACCTAGCGTGGAAGTACTTTCTTTAAGAAGACCACTGCAACCAAAGCTAGCAGAAAAGCCATTAAGGTCAGCATTGGCAGCGATAGCGCCGGAATGTTCGACGCTAACCCAACACCCGAAAAGGTAAATGGAACGACCGAGAAATAGGGAACTGGGGACCAAGCGCCTCCAGCGCCTGAGCGTAACCCGACGCCGCTCGGTGTAAAGACAACGGTAGCAGTACACGAGCCGCCGGGGGCCTTCTCCTGCTCACACCCGTGTGTCTGTCGCAACCCAGTTTACTTCCCAAGTCTTGCCCCCATCGTCTGAGAAGGATTGTTCAAAGCGGCAGGAAGTTGGCGTGATGTCGGAAATAACGAACCGAACAAAGATGGCTCGGCCATTGAGCATTTCCTGGTCGAAGAACTCCCCTCGTCCATTCTTGAACTCCCCAATCGCGGGTTGGCCCAAGGTGCCGCTGCCGCTACTGGAAAAACTGAGGCTCCACTGATGGGATTCGGAATTGTATAGGCGCAGATTCAGACCTTCGATGTGCCCCGCTGGGCCATCGACTACAAGTTCCACCAAATTGGCGCGACCATTCCAAATCTTCCGAACGACGGAAGTCCCATCGTATTCGACCCAGGTGGTCGAGCCAGTTAAGGGACGCAGGAGGCGCCTTAGGTGAGTTTTCCAAGTGCCAATTTCGAAGTCAAAATCGTGTTGCCCGCCTCGCTCTCGCACGGCGCGATGATCGTCGTTCCCGGGTGTAGCCGAACTTGTTTGGGAGAACGCCTGAGGTGATTGCAGCGACAGAACTAGGCTGAAGAGTGCGAGAACAATTCGGAAGCATGTGGAAGTGTTCATCAGCGTGTCCCTCGTTCCTCGGCGGCTTATCTCAGCAGATGGTAACCCCCCGCGCCTCATTCAAAGCTGCCTAACGAGGATGTAGAAAAAGTCTCTTTCCGATTATGGACGAATGGTTCCGGGGTCCCTTGACCCCTCCCAATCGGTGTAGCGTTGAATACAGCGCGTTCTGAGCGGTCGTTTTCTGCGCATTGTGACTCCGATTTTTCGGAAGGGGTTTTTCTACAGCCTCAACGCATCAGGTTAATCGGCCCCACCGGCTCGCCCGAAGGCCCGCCGGTTGGGGTCCGCGTTGAATATCGGGTTAGGCAACGCTAGGTACGGTCCAGACACATAGGTGACAGTTTAGTCCGGGGACATAGGTAACAGTTTGATCAACACTGCGGGCACCGAAGGAGGTGCCCCATGCCGTGGAGTCAGACATCACCTATGGACCAGAGAACACAATTTATCGCCGA
>CATPCN010000296.1 GCA_955652855.1 uncultured Chthoniobacterales bacterium
GTGGACAAAGGCCCGGGGCGGAGGTGCCAGTTCTCTACGCAAAGAGATCACTCAAAAAACCACGGGGGCCACCCCATAGGAAAGTTATTCACAAAAGTTGACGCTCGGCTTTTGCCCGCTTAAGCTGCGCCTCGCCAGCCGAGTAGGCGAAATTTTCCAACCCACGGAGAGATGATTCATGCCAGAAGTGATTGTTCGCAAAGGTGAGCCAGTTGATCGCGCGTTGAAGCGCTTGAAGAACAAGCTCGACGCGGAAGGCATTCTCGAAGAAGTGCGGCGGTTGCGCGCGTTTGAGACGCCCAATCAAAAAAGCCGGCGCAAAGCCAAGGCCAACGCGAAGCGCGGCCGCACGAAGTTCCGGTTTAATCCGTCGTAAGAAGCGAAGTTCTACTCCGTTTCGCAAGCGATCCGAAATCCAAGATCGTTGCATGAATAATTGGGCGCGTTGGATCCGCGCGTCGTCGTGCGCAAACTGTTGAAGCGCGATTTCCAGCTTCCGCCGCGATAGACCCGTTTTGCTCCGCTAGTCGCACCGCGCGGATTTATTTTCGGCGTTCCGCGGTACGGCTCGTAATAGTCGAGACACCATTCCCAAACATTGCCAGCCATGTCTTCTAGACCAAAGGCGCTTGCTCCACGGGGAAAAGCGCCCACGGGAGAGCTCTCGGGGTACCCGTCATCAATTTCGCGGTCGCTCCAGGCGAATACTGTGTTCTTGTCCGCGAAATTCGCGAGGTCTCCACGGTGTTCATAGTCCCCCCAGGGAAATTTTCGATTATCCTTGCCGCCGCGCGCCGCGTATTCCCACTCCGCTTCCGTGGACAGCCGATATTTTTTTCGCTCTCGCGCGGAAAGCCATTGGCAGAATTTTATCGCGTCCAGACTGCTCACGTAAACGACCGGGTGCCCATCGCCTGCGCCAGGCGCGCGCTTTCGCACATGACTCGGATCAAATTGTTCGTACTCGCCGTTCGTCACCGGAAATCGCGACATAAAAAATCGGCTGAGCGTTATTTTAGTGAGTGGACGCTCGTTTGGCGGCGCGTCCACGGCTCCGCTGCCCATCAGGAATTCGCCCGATGGAACAAAAAGCATCTCGCCGCCAGCTGAGTTCCGGAAATTGTCGATCTTGATCGGTGGATCAAAGATTGGGTGCGCGGAAGGCGCGGCGACTGATGCAGCTGCGGTCGCAGGTGGTGCGACCGGCGTCGAGGGTGCGCTGCCACTTTTAACTACCTTCGCGACTGGTGGCGCTTCTGGCGCTGGCGCCGCGTCCGGGTTTGCCAGCTTTTCTGCTTCCTCGAGATAAAGATCGACAATGTCTTCTGCGTCTCCAGCGTCAATGCCGAGGTTTTCGGCGACGTTGATGAAAGCGTCGCGCTGATCATCGGTCATCGCGTCGCCATCCAGACCGCTCAAACGCAAGATGCGCATGAAATCTTCCGACGGATCAAGCGATCTTCGCCGGCGCGAATGCGCCGCGCGTTTTGAGTGGCCCTAAATTTCCGTGGACTGTAGTGGCGGAGATGCTGGCCGGCCGCGCTTCGCCCCGGCGTCTTTGAGCTCTGCTTCGATGTGCGAAGTTATTTCCTCTGAAGAAAGTCCGTGCGCTGCGCCGAAGCCCTGTAGCCTTTTTTCTTCCTCAGAGGTGAGAATCCCATCAGCCAAGGCGAACGCAATGTATCTATGAAGTTCGGCCACCGCTTGTTCACGCGCTTGCGCGGCGAGCTCGCCATCCATCTGACGGCGTCGTTCTGGGTCGAGAAGTTCGACGCGCGCTTCCGTCAGATAACGCGAAGATTCCTCCAGCCCGGGCCGCAACAATTGCGCGAGTGGATTGCTCGGCTGGTTCTTGAGCGGCAGTTTTTTCTGCCACCATCGCATCAGTTCCCGGCAATGTTCCTCGATCAGCTCGTTGCTGGGATTAACGCACGGATCGAGACAGAGCCGCTCGTAAAAATTCGCCGATTTGTATTTGCTCCAGCCGTCCCATTTCCGCGGATCATCCGGCAGTGGGATGGGAAAATCGATGTCGCATTTGATCATCTCAGGAGACCGTGAGTGTTCCTAAACTGGAGGCGGCCTGCTCGATCCGGTCCGGCGCAAGGCCGGTGTTCCGCTCGATCTTGACCTTGGCCTGTTTCCCGCAGGCGTTCACCGCGATTTCCAGCACCTGATTGTCGTTGTATTCGTAGGTCAACTCGACCGGTGAACCCTTCGGCAAGAATGGCGGAAGCTCGACATCGCACGTTCCCAGCGGAGTGCATTCCCCCGGCAGAATACTCTCGCCTTCGACAACCCGAACTATCACGCGCGGCATGTTCGCCGTCGCTGTGCCGAATGAGTTCCTCGCCGAAGCCGGAATCGCACTCATTTTTCTGATCATGGGGAAGACGTACGTCTCCAGCTGCGCTTCATCCCAAAGGATGACCCCAAGCGTGTGCGAAGTGATGTTGGTCACTTCGATCAGCCCGCCTTCGCGCGATGAAAACTGCTGTCGCGTATCCTCTGGTAAAATTTTTCCGCCAGAAATGTCTTCCTCGCGCAATAAGGAAAGGACCCCCTGAATGGCGGCCCCGACCGCAACCGCTTCGTCTGGATTAACATCTTCCGTCAACGGCGCGGAAGAAAGTTGCGCAATCATTTCACGCACCATTGGCATGCGCGTCATGCCACCGACGAGCAGAATTTTGTCAAGCTGATTCCAATTCAACTCCGCTTCCTGCATCACCATCTCGCAAATCGTTTTGCACTTTTCAATCAGGTGCCTCGTCATCTGCTCAAATTGTTCGCGCGTCACCTCGACCTTAATGCTTCGGCCGTCGTAATTATGCACAATGGCGGTGCGCGGCCGCTTCGAGAGTTGAATCTTCGCGGCAACCGCGCGGCTCTGTAGCTCTTGGTAGCTTTGCAAATCGAGCAGCGGATTTTGACCATGCTCTTTGGCAAATTCCTTCGCCA
>CATPCN010000297.1 GCA_955652855.1 uncultured Chthoniobacterales bacterium
CGTTGGCAGAATGAAAACGTCCGCGCGCTGATAGAATTCCTCTGTCGTGTCGCGGCGAATTTGCCCAAACCACCGCACATTTGCGAGATTTCGGAGTGTCTTTGGAACCGTGATTTGCATCGGCCCCACGATCCAGAACTCGACGGCATCATCTTTCAACGCCTGCGCGGCATTGAGCAGTCGAGCTATACCTTTGCGGAGATTGACCTGGCCCAGAAATAGGACCCGGAGCGGCCGCTTGTGGGTGAACCGCTCGGGATAATGTCGCTCCGAGATCTGACTTCTGCCCTCTGGCTTGTGGTTGGTATCCTGCGACTCTTCGTAGACCAGTCGAATTATGACCAGCTTCGACTCATCAACTCCTGCTTTCAGAACACAATGTTTTGACCAGTCCGAGTTCACAATAATTCTATCCGCCAGGTTGCACTCACCGCGCCAGTTGTTCCAGTATTCAGGTGGCGCAGGTCTCCAGTCAGTGCCAAATTCTGGGTGTGCTTCGTGCTCCTTGCGAACAATTTCCTCTTCGACTAGCGCAGGATCAATTTGCCCTAGAATGGTTCGCCACCCCTGCTCCTTCGCAAACTGAAATATCTCGCGCGCAGCATAGTTGTAACTGAACAAAACGAGAGGACGAGAAGAACGGTCACGAGAGTACGTGTTCTCCCGTAGTCCAGTAGTCCTGTAGTCCCGCAGCGTGTTAAGCACCTGCTTTTGAAACCAGTTATTTCGCGCCATCTCTCGTTCCCAGCCGGTCAGACAACGCGCACGCGCGAGTAATTCGAACATCAACGCTGAGTAGGTGAAGGCAGTCACTCTGGCACCGCGCAATTGGCCATGCCAACGGCCGCTCCGAAGCTTTGCGACCGGTGAGCTTGGCTTTGCCCAGGTATCGGTGATTAGCGCCTCCAGCAACCCCACCCGATCCAAGGCACGCGGTATAGCATAGTATTCCCTCGAACCAATCTGGCAGCAAAGCCATTGCGAAGGTGGTAAGTTGGACGAATCACTAGCGCGCACGGTGGCCCGTCAAGGCTGCTGGAAATAGGTCCACAAAATCGCCATTCCCAGGAAGCTACCAACAAACATTCGCGCTGCCCAGTACCGGCGCGATTGAAGCGGCACATCGACAACCAGGAAAAGCACGCCGAGGCATCCTACGATGTAACGACTCGAAAATTGGGCTGTCATTTGCATCGGCGCCAGTACGAGTGCGCCAAGGCTCAGTAAAAGAAACACTTGGCCTGGATCTCGCCGTTTTCGCCAAAATGTTCTGAACGTAGTCCACGCCCAAACCGCACCAATTGCAGCAAGGGCGCAACCAACAACGAATCCGATCCACAAGCCTAGTTGCGTGCCGAATGCGTGAACAAGCAAAGACTTTGCAGGAGGGTCTTCATAGTTGCGTACGAAATACGCCAGAGCGAATCCACAAAGGCTGCAGATTATCCACACTGTCGCTCGCTGGCGCCAAAGCCACGTCGGATTCAGAAATAGCGTAGCCACAGCTGCGTAACTCAACGAAAGCAGCAGATTTGTAAAGCTCACCGATGAATGAGCGAGCCGGTAGTAGTGTGGTGGAGCGAGGCCATGCCATAGCGCAAATATCCAGGTGCAAACAGCGAGAGCCGTTATGATACATATCAGTACGACGGACCACTTCTCGCGCAGCCAGAACATCGTCACGACCAAGACCGGAACAACAATCAGGTATGTCTGCCGTCCGAGAATTGCTGCTCCTAAGCATAAGCCCGCCACAAACGCTAACCCGAATACTTGTCGTGATAACACAACGTCGGAATTGATCACCCCGAGAAATAACAGGACAAAACACGTGAAGAAGAGCAATGCCGGTAATTCGGTCAGCGCCATGCCCACAGCGGGCCAAAGGAATGGCACCGCCAACAGCGTGAAACCAGATAATATCCTGGGGCCGAGGGGCTCGGTTGGCTTACAGCTTGCAAGCAGTAGAACGACGCCGATAAGACAGCAGAAATTTACCCAACGAATCGCCGGCGCTTGCAAGTGCGTGACCGGGGACAGCATCAGGTGAATGGCGGGATAGAGCGGTCCGGCGGCGCTACGATTTTCAGGAGATAGGAGTGCGTCCCGCCATCCGCTCGTCGCCACGATTTGCGTCAATCCGATATGGTTACGCTCGTCATACCTAAGTTGCGATGGACTCGTGGCGATCATCGCAACTAGCGCCGAGAGGCAGCCGGTGACGACGATAAGCTGTAAGCGTAGTCCGCGGCAATGCATCGAAATACTCACACTCGGTCCTCGTGTTTACCGCTGTAACCGCACACTTGCGCAAGAGAAGTTGAACACGGGAATCCAATCATCACAGCAAAGCCAGTTCATTACTTCAGGGCAATGCAAGCCAACGCTTACAACCTGCCCATGAAACAGGCCTACGCCTTCGAACACAATACGGAATTCCTTTTAGCGCCGGCCCCCACCACAACGGCTCGCGAACTACCCAGGACCATCCGCGTTTGCACGCATAACGAAACTGCGAAAAAACGCGCCAGGCGGCTATTCCGACTGCAAATGGAAAGGGACACCGCATTACCGTGCTCCAGAATTCGTTGCGCGCGTGACGATGATGAATGCGGATCTCATCGCGTGCCTGCCCGGAGTAATGGTGACGGATGGTGATCACAGGAGAAAAAAGCACATCATACCCCGCCGCCACACATTGCAGGGCATAGTCCGGCTCTTCATACATATGGAAGAATCGCGACTCAAACCCGGGCAGTTGGAGATAAGTAGATCGGCGCAGGACCGCGCCGGAGTTAGCAAACGAACGCGTCGAATGTTCCGACCCGAAGTCTGTTTGCGCGAGCGTTTTGGGATACTCATGAGTGCGCTGGGGAAAATGGAGCACCGCCAGTTTAGGCCGCTGTTCAAATAACGGGACTATGCGCGCTATACAATCTAGCTGCTCCGGATAACTGTCGTCATCCAAGGCCAGGACCAAATCACCTCGCGCCTCGCGCATCATCCGATCACGCGAAGCCACCGAACCGAGGCCAATTCGATTCACGAACAGCCGGGCTTGGGGCAACTCCTCTTTAACCGTTTCAGCCACGTCCTCTGTTCAGCCTTCCATCGTGATGAGCACCTCCAGGGGCGGCGGATTTAATTGCTGCAAAGCGTGGCAAGTCCGCCGCAAATCCACTATGCGGTTCCTGGTGGTGATCATTACGGAAATAGTCATGGACAAGAGATGCTTTCCAAGCCATCAAAAAGTCACACGGCCGACGTCGAGCACTTTTTGAA
>CATPCN010000298.1 GCA_955652855.1 uncultured Chthoniobacterales bacterium
CTCCGCAGAGCATCGCCTGCCGAATATTAATCGATGACCCCCACGGAAGCCTGTATCGCGCTGAACATGCTTCCGACGATGGGGCCGGTGCGGTTGCGCAAACTGCTCGAAGTTTTCAAAGAACCGGAACGCGTTTTGTCGGCGCGCGGAACCGAGCTGCGCGCCGTCGAAGGAATCGGCCCCGACGTCGTCGATCAAATCAAGAACTGGGAATCGATTGTCGATCTTGCGGGCGAGCTCAAACGCATCAGCGATTTTGGCGCGACCGTCATTACGCAGGAATCGCCATCGTATCCGAAATCTCTGCGCGAAATTCATGCGCCGCCGATCGTGCTTTATGTCTGGGGCGAATTGAGCGAGCGCGATCAACACGCCATCGGCATCATCGGTTCGCGGCGCACCACCCATTACGGCTCCGAATCGGCGAAGAAGCTCGCGTATCAGCTGGCCTACGCCGGATTGACGGTCATCAGCGGACTGGCGCGCGGGATCGACACCGCCGCGCATCAAGGCGCGCTGGCCGCGAAGGGTCGCACGATCGCAGTTATCGGCGCCGGTTTAATGAAACTTTATCCGCCGGAAAATGCCGGGCTCGCAGAAAAAATTCGCAGCGGCAACGGCGCGATCGTTTCTGAATTTTCGATGGAAATTGATCCGGATCGACAAACTTTTCCGATGCGCAACCGCATCATCGCCGGCTGGAGCCACGGTGTCCTGGTTGTGGAGGCTGGCTTAAACAGCGGCGCGCTGATCACCGCATCGCAAGCGGTTGAGCAAGGCCGCTCCGTTTATGCCGTGCCCGGACACATCAACGCGCCGAGCGCGCACGGATCGAATCGCCTCATTCAGCAAGGCGCGAAGCTGGTCATGGACGCGAGCGACATTCTCGATGATCTCCAAATTCTTCTTCCCGAAACGAAACCGTCGCCCGAAGCCGCCGCGCGGCCGTTGCCGGAACTCTCTGAAGAAGAGCGGCGCGTTTATGACGCGATTGAATTGACGGAAACTTCGATCGATGCAATCGCGACGAAGAGCAATTTACCCAGCGGGACCGTCTCTTCGATTCTGCTCCGGCTGGAGCTAAAGCGGCTCGTCAAACAGCTTCCCGGAAAATATTTCGTAAAGTTAGGCTAACGAGCCTGCCGAGATGGTCATTTGCCAATCCGGTCGTCCCGTCTAAGCTTCCCGCTTTTATTCAGCTGCTCGCGGACGCGAAGACTGATTGCTGTTGCTCGTCCGTAACATGCTGCGTTAAATCCGAGCCCGCCCATGTCCAAGTCCCTTGTCATCGCCGAAAAGCCGAGTGTCGCCGCCGATCTCGCCAAGGTGCTTGGCGTTAAGAAAAAGTACGACCACTTCGAAGACGATCGCTACGTCATCTCGTCGGCGGTCGGTCATCTGGTCGAGCTTTGTTTGCCAAGCGAACTGGATGTGAAGCGCGGCAAATGGAGTTTTGCGAATCTTCCGATCATTCCCGATGAATTTGAGCTCAAGCCGATCGAGAAAACGAAAACGCGCTTCGATCTTCTCAAGCGCCTGATACGTCGCGCCGATGTCGATGATCTCATCAATGCTTGCGACGCTGGTCGTGAAGGCGAACTGATCTTTCGATATCTCGTCAAACTTGTCGGCGACAAAAAGCCGGTGCGCCGGCTTTGGCTGCAATCGATGACGCGCGAATCGATTCGCGAAGCGTTCGAGCATTTGCGTTCGAACGAAGAAATGATTCCGCTCGCGCAGGCCGCGGTATGTCGATCCGAAAGCGATTGGCTCGTCGGCATCAACGGCACGCGTGCCATGACCGCTTTCAACAACAAAACGGGCGGCTTTCAGTTGACGCCGGTCGGTCGCGTGCAAACGCCCACGCTCGCGATTCTCGCTGAGCGCGAGGAAAAGATTCACGCATTCAAATCGCGCAAATATTTCGAAGTGTTCGGCGATTTTGAAGTCGAAGCGGGCAATTATCGCGGCCGCTGGTTTCGCGAAGACTTTACAAAGAACGGCGATGAAGACGCGCGCGCCGAGCGAATCTGGGAAGCAGCGCAAGCGGAAGAAATCAAAGCGCGCTGTCTCGGCGAAACTGGAATCGCGACCGAAGAACGCAAGCCAACCACGCAAGCGCCGCCGCTGCTCTATGACCTGACCAGTTTGCAGCGCGACGCGAACGGGCGCGGCTTCAGTGCGAAACGCACGCTGCAAATCGCACAGCAACTCTACGAAAAGTTCAAAGTCGTCACTTATCCGCGGACTGATTCGCGGTATTTGCCGGAGGATTATCTCGCGACCGTAAGATCGACATTTCAAAAGATCGACAATCAGCATGCGCGTACCGCGCTCGAGAAAGGTTGGGTCCATCAATCGAAGCGCATCTTTAATAACGCAAAGATTTCCGACCACTTCGCCATCGTTCCCACAGGCACTGCACCGCATGGTCTCGATGAATGGCAGCAAAAAATTTACGACATGATCGTGCGTCGATTTATCGCGGTGTTTTTTCCGGCCGCGCAATTTGAAGTGACGACCCGGATCACGCGCGTCGAGAAAGACGCTTTCAAGACCGAAGGCAAAATCATCAAAGATCCAGGCTGGCTCGCGGTTTACGGGCGCGAAGCGGCGGCAGCACAAGAAGAAGGCGGCGAATCACTCGTCGCGATCTCGCCTAACGAGCCTGCGAAAGTTGTCGATGTTGCAATCAACGAGAGCGATACGAAGCCGCCGGCGCGTTTTAATGAAGCGACGCTGCTTTCCGCCATGGAAGGCGCGGGCAAGTTGGTGGAGGACGAAGAGCTACGCGAAGCGATGCGCGAAAAAGGCCTCGGCACGCCGGCCACGCGCGCCGCGATCATCGAAGGCTTGATCTCCCAAGAGTACATGACTCGACAAGGACGCGAATTGATCGCGACCGCCAAAGGAATGGCGCTCATTACATTGTTACGCGGCATCGGCGTATCGGAGCTTTGCTCTCCGGAGATGACCGGCGAATGGGAATACAAGCTCAAGCGCATGGCCAAGGGTGACATGCAGCCCACTGAATTCATGAAGGGCATTAAAGATTTCACACGCGAGATCGTCGAGAAGGCGAAGAACTTCGAAGGCGACAACATCGGCGGTAACTTCATGCCACTGGAAG
>CATPCN010000299.1 GCA_955652855.1 uncultured Chthoniobacterales bacterium
ATCTTGGGGTTCTTGAGAGCGGACAACCCGTGGCGTCGGAAGACGCCATGACGATCATCAATCGCCTATTTCCAAAACTGGAGGAGCTCAATGAGCGCGATGTGGCTTTTATCGACGCCGATAATATTGCTAACGCTCAGTTTTTGCCGTTGGTTAAAATCATGGCAAATGAGTGCGCAAGCGCCTTTACCATTACCGATCCGACAAAGTTGTCCTGGCTACAACAAAAGGGCGGAGTTGGCGGAGAGGCAGAGGGGACGCTAAAAGATATCGTGAGATTGCGCACTCCGAGGCAAGTCATGCGTGTAGAACTCTTCAGCCGCAACCCGTATGGAAGGCGGTGGTGGTAAATGTTAGTTCCTATTAAGTGGCCAACTATGCCATCGGAAGACCAGCCTCAGCGTGCTGGTATAGGACGCATGGTGAACGTGGTCATGGAAATGATCAGCTCAGGTGACATTCTTTATAAACGCGGTCCTGGAGTGACGTCATTTGCAACAAGTGCTAGCGGGTCTAATCATTGTAGGGGTTTTGTCCTTGCTAACTCTGGCACTGTGCTTGTTATTTTTAACGGGTTTGTCGAGGCTCTGACAGTTTCCGGAAGCATTGTAACGATGACCGCTCTCGGGCGTCTCGACGGATCAAAACTTGTCAGTGTTGCAGTGAACAATAAAACGCCAACGCCTGACATTGTCTGTGTGACTGAAAATGGCGCGTTTATTCTGACAGCCGCAGCTGGGCCTCTTCCATATCCTGACGGTAATGTCGGCGCCCCGAATTCTGTTACTTTTGGTGATGGCTACTTCTTTTTCACATATGGGAGCGGGAAATGTATCGCGAGCGCACTGAACGGGACGTCTATCAACCTCTTGAATTCCATTCTCATAAACAGTGCGTCCGATGGATGTGTGAGAGGAATATGGTTTGCACAGACCCTGTTTTTATTCACGCCGTCGCGGTGCGAGGCATGGACGGACACGGCAAATCCGACTGGATTCCCATTTTCGCGATCCGCAGTAATACCGCGCGGATTAATAAATGCGTCGGCAATAGCTGGATATGAGAGCAACTACACCTCGACGCTTATGTGGGTTGGATCTGACTCTGTCATTTATAGAATGCAGGGGTACTCTCCGATCAGGATATCAACCAATGACATGGAACGAAGAATAGGTGCCGTAGTCGATAAAACGACACTAAGAGCAAACGTATATATGAATGATGGACATGCATTCTGGCAGTTGTCTAGCTCAGATTTCACATTCGTATATGACCTAGTGAACTCAGTGTGGCAAGAACGCAATTCATATGGCCAAGAATTCTCCCGGATAGAGCAGTCCATATACGCGTTTGGAAAATGGATTGTGGGGGATTTCGGTACAGGGAACATAGGAGTAATAGATGGAAATGCATATGGAGAATATGGCGATTCTCTCGAATGGGAGCTGAGCTCACTCCCAGTCGTTCAATTTCCAAACAGGACGGTTATCCCGCGTGTCGATTTCAATTTCATTACGGGAACTGGGCTATCTGCAGGAAGCATACCGAAGACCGATCCAGTGGTGTCTATCTCATGGTCCGGCGACGGAGGGGCGACCTTCAAGCTTCCAATTCAGCGCGCGATAGGACGTGGTGGCGTAAATGGTCAGGTTGTGAGTGTGCTGGCGACCGGACAGACGACTAGATACGGAAGAGTGTGGAGTTTGGTTGTGACAGATCCTGTTTATGTCGGTCTCCTTGGGGGAACGATGCAGGTAGGCGCAAGAATGGTGTCGCAGACAGCCGCCGCGGCACTCCAGGCATAGGTGATATAATGGTGGAGGTACTTTACACCGAGCATTCCTACTCGTTTGATGCGATCAGGCAAGATCTTGACGATTTGTATGCAACAATAAGCGCAAGCACGGCGGAGATCACCCGCGCGCAAATCCCTGCAACGAAGATAATGGCGGATACGATTGCATTATCTGGGTTCTATGCAGCTGGAGATCTCGGAGCTGGAGATGTATATACTATTCTGTAGGGGATTTTATGACGATACCTCTCGTTCCGCCACTACCAGACCCGCAGGTTATGGAGTTCGACGAAAAAAGCATGGTGCCGGTATGGCGGGAATTCTGGGTTAAGTTGCTAGTTAGCGTAAATGCGAGCATTGTAGCAGCGACGACCCTTGCAACCACTGTCTCCGGGCTTTCAAAGCTTGTTCTTGCTCCGTGTACCGTGGCGCTTCTGCCGGCCGCGGCTACCAATCAGGGAACAAGAGGAATGGCGACAGACGCAACTGTGACGCTGGCGGCAGGAATTGGAACAATTGTGGCGGGAACCGGAACAAACCCGGTACCGGTAATCAGTGATGGCACGAACTGGCTCATAGGATAGGAAACAAAAGTATGCGAAATCTCGTACTTGCGATTGCACTGGCGGCCCTCACCGCTCCGGCGCTTGTAATTGGCACGCCAGCACAGGCCCATGAGGTCATAGACGCCTGGGGGCATCACTACTGGCAGCCTGACGAAACTGGCCCTGAGGACATCATAGGCGGCATTGCGCACGCGATTATCCCGCATGGGCATCATGAGCGCCACGGATATCGTGATAGGCGCCACGAATGGGATCATGACCGTTGGATGCATGGCGGTTATCGCGGGCGCCATTGGCACCATGACGAGGAAGAAGGAGACTAAACCGTGGCATTTCTTGGCGGGGCACTAGGTGGCGGCGGCGGTCAAATTGATCAGGCTGTAGCGAATGCCGGGCAGTCCGACTGGACTGGCGCGCAGCTGAACAGTGATAGCTATTGGACCGGACAGCATAACGCACTGCAGCATTTTATCGAGTCGGGATACGGGAACGACTATTATTCGCCTTATTCCACGACCGGCGCAGCTGCCAATCAGATGTATGGGAATGCCTTGGGCCTCAACGGGGCTCAGGGCAATCAAGCGGCGCGGCAGGCATTCCAGACTAGCCCGGGCTATGAGTTCGCAACTGGCCAGGGCATTCAGGCTCTAGACCGCTCTGCGGCTGGGGCCGGCATGTTTGGGTCTGGAAACGCCGCAATGGCCCTCAATGACTACGGCCAGGGCATGGCCAATCAGCAATATGGCAATTGGTTGCAGGGGCTGAGTGGGTTGAACAATCAGGGCCTCGCTGCAGCGACAGGACAGACGGCACGTCAAGGCGCGCTTGCCAACATCGAGCAGTGGGCGGCCGGTGGTGCGGCGCAAGGCAACCTGGCGGCGGCACTAGCAAATGGCCAGAATATCATGCAGGGCGGCATCGCGTCGGCACAGGCCAACATGCAGGGCGGTGCGAACCTATTGGGAGGCATTACGAGCGGTTTGAGCGGAATAGCATCCTTGTTCTCCGACCGGCGCATGAAGACTGACATTGAGAAGCTAGGTAAGGATGAACCAACGGGGCTAAACTTGTATGCATATCGTTATAAAAAAGATCCAAAAACGTACCCAAAAGTAGTCGGCGTGATTGCACAAGATGTGGAAAAGAAATATCCTGGCTCAACGAAAACCATCAACGGTCATCTTGTCGTGCGGCAGGAGGCCTTAGAGGAGCTAGGGTTATTTGGACATCGCAAAGCAGCGTGAGGCAAGGCGACTGGCGAATAAAAAATGGTATGAGAAATGGTATCGAGAGAAAGGCCTTGACTACCATAAGGAGTATGGATCTCGCCCATCAACGATTAAACGCATTAAAAGCTACAGAGCAAGCGACGTCTACAGGATAGGGGTGATGCTTGGGAATGCCAGGAGGCGCGCGAGAAAGACAGGCGTTGAGTTTGATCTCAAACGCGAAGATCTCATTGTGCCTGACGTGTGCCCGATATTTGGCGTGAAACTAAGATGGGGCGACAAGGTCGGTATGCCATGGTCTCCATCGTTGGATAGGATAGATCCGAAGCGAGGATATGTGCGAGGTAATATTGCAATAATGTCGTTCCGCGCAAACTTCATAAAGAACGACGGGTCCGCCGACGAACATTTGGCGATAGCTGCATTTATGAAACGCAAGGCTGCATAATGGGTAGTTTCGCCTCAGTCGATTGGTCTGGGCTGAATTCTCTGTTTCAGAACCTAGGCAATTTGCGCCAGCAATACGCGCCATTGCCGACGCCTGATAATACTGCGCAACTTGGTATGAGCACGCCGCAGGCGTTGGGGGGCACCGATACTCAAAACGGGTTTCTTTCCAACATCCTTAGCTTAGCTAAGGACCCGTCAAACCCGGTGCAAGGGCAGGCTCAAGGAATGCTGGCGAAGCTGTTCAGCCAGAATCAGCAGCAGCCTCAGCCAAATCCGGCCGTTTCTCCGCAGGTAGCGCAGGCTGCGCAAGCGAATCGAATAACCCCTGCTGATCAGGGAACGGCGACATATATAGACCGTCTTGCTAGCATCGAGAATCCGTCCGGGAATCCGAGAGCGACGTCTTCCACAGGCGCAACTGGCGAATTCCAATTTTTACCATCCA
>CATPCN010000300.1 GCA_955652855.1 uncultured Chthoniobacterales bacterium
CTATGAAAACGAAGAGATCGGCGGCAAACCGCCGCACCAAATTGTGGCACGCGGAATTTCACATGTTCCCGAAGGCCGGATGATTTTCGCGAACCTGACGGTGCGCGAAAATCTTTTGATGGGCGCCTATCTCCGGAAAGATCGACATAAAATGAGCGCCGAGTTTGATTTTGTTTTTGAGACTTTCCCGCGCTTGAAAGAACGCGAGCGCCAGGTCGCGGGAACTTTATCCGGCGGCGAACAGCAGATGCTCGCGATCAGCCGCGCGCTCATGAGCAAGCCGCGTTGTCTCATGCTCGACGAACCTTCGCTCGGCATCGCGCCGATTTTGGTGAAAACGATTTTTCAAAAGATCGTTGAGATCAACAAGTCGTTAGGCGTGACCATCCTCCTCGTGGAACAAAATGCGAACCTCGCGCTCGAAGTTTCGAGTTACGGTTACGTGCTCGAGACCGGCAAAATCATTTTGCACGATCGCTCGAGCGCGTTACGCGCCAACGAACGGGTGAAGAGCGCGTACCTCGGCGGCGGTTAAGAGCTGTGGCTGCTGCCGCCGAAGCCGTTCGCCGGACTTGTCGATCCAAAGCCGAGAATATTTTCAAGACGTTTTTCGAGTGCAGCGGCGCCGGAATTCGCCCAGGAGATCATTTCGGAAACATTAGAACCGATCGCGCTCAGCAATTCGCTCTCTTCTGCGCTGAGTGGCTGGCTTGCGTCGTCCTGCGTCGTTCGCTTTTGCAAGCGCGACACCAATTCAGTGAGCGCTTCGCCATCAGTCTTTGAGACTCGGAACGCATCAATCATCCGTTGAAAACTCAAATGAAACGGCACGGTGACGACGTCCACCTCCGAACCGTCGGCGATTGCGTCCGGTGGCATCGTTACATCGACACTTGTTCCGACGGAATTCCAAACGTTCTCCGGATGGAAATAACCGACCTCGACCCTATAGGAAGAGCGCGGTTGGGAAACTGAAACACAGCAACTCCCAGCCATCGGCTCGACCTCGCGCTCGCTTTCCTGCGTTCCGCCCGAGTCGTAAACGCGCAGAAGAACTTTGCGATCGTGCGGCGTCGCCGTCGCAAATATCGTCGGCCAATCAAGATCCCAGTAAACGAAAAGAGTGCGCGGATCGCGCGCAATCGCGAAAATAATAGGCTCTCCATACGAGCGCGGAAGTTCGCCGGGCTCTTCCCGCGCCTTCGGGATGCAAGCTTCCGATCGCGCCTTGACGCCAGACACGACGGGCCGCGTCGAAACCGAATAGTTGGTAGTTTTGGCTTTGCTCATGTGCTTCTGGGCGTTTCGATTTTTCGATCGGCGGGGACTCTACACAACGGATTCAGAATCACGGCTAAGAATCGCCACGGTTGCGGTTGAGATCAAATCCCTTCCTTTGCAGAGTTGTCGCGCTCTTCTGGCAATGCAAGGATGGCGGCGCCCGTGAAAAGTTGCGTCATTCTCAATCCGATGTCCGGTCGCGCGAAAAACATCGAGCAGCTTCGGGAAAAATTTAAGCAGAATGGGCTAACTAATTTGCTCGTCACTCGGAAACGCGGCGCGGCTGAAAAATTTGCGGAGCGTGCAGTGGCCGACGGTTGCGATCGCATCTTTGTCGCCGGTGGCGACGGCACACTGAATGAAATCGTGAACGGAATCGCGAAACGCGCGGGCAAAGTTTCCATCGGAATTATTCCGCTGGGCACCGGCAACGATTTCGCGCGCTCGCTCGATTTGCCCAACGACCTCGACCTTGCAATCGAAGTGGCGCGGGCCGGCCGGCGCAAACCTGTCGATCTTGTACGCGTGACGAGCGATCGGGTGCGCTATTTTGTCAATGTGTCAGCCGGCGGTTTCAGTGGACTGGTCTATGAGAAAATGACTCCTAAAATCAAGCGAGCGTGGGGACCGCTGGCGTATCTGCGCGGGGCGGCGGCGGCGGCGAGCGGACTTCGCGCTTATGAGACGACAATTAAAATCGGTCGCGCGAAATTTTCTCGAAGTTTATACAATGTTATCATCGGCAACGGGCGTTATGTGGCGGGCGGAATTCCGGTCGCGCCGAGTGCCAAACTTGGGGACGGCCTGCTCGACATTATTTTGATTCCGGAATTGCCTGCGGGCGGGATCTGCGGCGACGGTAAGAGCGCCCTAGTCTTTTTTTCCGGGGCGAATGGCGATTTATACAAATTCGACGCAAGCAGCGGAAACTCGATTGACCTAGGGACCATACCGAATAAGCCTGCCGAGCGATGGATGACGTGCTTTGTCGACAAGTCAAACTCTCATCCGTCGATTGTATTGAACGACAACCTCAATAGCGAAGTGGTCAAGTATGACGAGTTGGCGGATAAGTGGCTTCTCATTCAACTTGCTGGCACACCCGGAGAAACCACCGTCGATTCCGCCGGCAATATTTGGCTCACCATAAACTACGGGACGGGCATCAACGCCGAAATTGGTGAAATTGTGCCGGGTAGTACAGTCGTCAAGTATTTTTTGGACCCGTCTGAAC
>CATPCN010000301.1 GCA_955652855.1 uncultured Chthoniobacterales bacterium
CATTTGTGCGACAGGCGCCCCCAGCGCTGGCAGCGCCTCTCTACCCGGAGCCGATCCAATCCCGATTGTGCAAGCGAACGTCAGCGCAAACTACTTCGACGTCCTCGGCGTTGGTATGATTCGCGGACAGGCCTTCGGTCCCGGCCAGGACAAGATCGGCAGCGCCGCGGTGGTGGTCATCAGCGAGCGGTTCTGGATGAATCGGCTCGCCTCCGATCCTGGCATTGTAGGCAAGACCCTGCTCTTCAATGAAAAGCCCGCAACGATCGCCGGAATTGTCGGAGGCAACTTCTCGGGCGTCGAAATTGGCAATGCCGTGGATCTATGGGTAAATGTAACGTCTACCGATCCGAAGACTCTTTCTCTCGACGGCTGGAATTTTCTTCAAGTCTTCGGGAGGCTCGCGCCCCATGTCAATATTGACCAAGCGCAAGCGGTGGTGCAGACGGTCTTCGATACATTTCACCTCGACCATGCAGTCAACAAACCCTCTCGTGTCCGAGGCCGTCAACTCCCGCAACAGGAACATATTTCCGTCGAGACCGGTGCCGCCGGCATATCCAGGTTGCGGGAACGCTTCGCATTGCCGCTGCGCATCGTCATGGGAGTGGTGGCGCTGGTTCTGCTGATAGCGTGCGCGAACATCACGAATCTGCTTCTGGCTCGCGCCGCGGCAAGACAGCGCGAAATCGCGACACGTCTGTCGTTAGGCGCGGGGACAGCCAGACTATTCCGTCAATTTCTGACCGAGAGCTTGCTGCTGGCGGTATGCGGCGGCTTGCTGGGACTCGCCGTCGCATCCTGGACCAGCCGTCACCTCTTGACCTTGATTCCGCAGGGACGTATTCCACTTGCGCTGGACGTCCACCTGAGCTGGCGCGTGCTGTTGTTCACCTCGGCGGTTTCGATTGGAGTCGGGTTGCTGTTCGGCGTCATACCAGCGCTGCGCGTCAGCCGCTCTCAAGTCGTATCCGCGATGAAATTCACCTCCGCTTCCGAATTCGGCGGGGCACGCGGAAGAATCCGGCCGGGCAAGTTGCTATCGGTGGCCCAAATCGCGCTGTCAACGATGCTGGTATTCGGAGCGGGACTTTTCGTTCGGACGCTGGTGAATTTGAAAAACGTCGATCCCGGCTTCCGCGCCGAACACGTCGTGACCTTCGGTCTCGGCATGCCTCGCTCCTACTCGCAAAAGCAGAAGGACGACGTGCAGCGGCTGATCGTGGAACGTGTGAACGCTTTGCCCGGCGTGACCGGCGCTTCGGTTTCCTGGCCCGGCCCTTTCAACGGGGGAGGTTTCACAGGCAGCTTCAACATCCCCGGTATGGCTATTCCCGAAGACCTGCGGCACGATGTCGTTTATGTTTTGACCGGGCCGAAGTTCTTCTCCGTCATGGACACGCCTTTGTTGGGCGGGCGGGATTTCGATTCACGCGATTCGGCGAGCGTCGCCACGTCGGACACAACCAGAGTCAATGTGGGAAACGTCACCGTTGCGATCGTCAACGAGAGTCTGGCGAAGACTTACTTCGGCGGCAAAAATCCAGTAGGCATGAAGATTCAGCCCTTCCCAAAATCGCCGGAGCCTGTATTCGCGGAAATCGTGGGAGTCGTGCGGGACATCCGCCACTCCGGCTTACGCGACCCGGCGGCGCCCGCCATTTACCTTCCAATCACCGAGATGCAGCCACCGTGGGGCGGCACGTTTGAAGTTCGTCTTGCCATGGATCTGACCACCGCGTCGCGCGAGATACAGCAAGCGGTGGCGGGAATCGATCCACGTCTGAAAATGGATGATTTCCAAACAATGGATCAGAGAATCAACGCATATCTTGAAAAGGAACGGCTGCTGGCCACGATCGCGAGCTTCTTCAGCGGAATCGCCCTGCTCTTGGCGGCAGTAGGGCTTTACGGAGTAATGTCCTATGCGGTAGCTCGGCGCACCAATGAAATTGGCCTTCGCATGGCGCTCGGAGCGGAGCGGCGTCAGGTGTTGGATATGATCCTGGCCGACGGCGCCGGCGTGGCAATCCTCGGAGTCCTGATCGGCGTCCCAGCGGCAATCGCCCTCTCGCGCGTTCTTTCGAGTCTGCTGTTTGATGTCAAAGCAGGCGATGCCGGTTCGCTGATCGCACCGGTTGTCGTGATGTTATGCGTCGCCATGATCGCCGTGTTGCTGCCAGCGTGGCGGGCAACGCGCGTGGATCCGATGATCGCACTGCGGTACGAATGACCGATGGCGCTTTTCGAGCGCCACAACCGCGTACCACATCCCGGCCGCGTTCCTCGAATCAGCACCCACATTCCGCCCCCACTCACTCGTCGAGCAAACACGATGGCTCATCTAAGACGACCCGCGCATTTTCCTAACAGAATGCTGCTGCCACTCCAATGCGCCACCATGAGGCTGGGTGTCCTCGGAAGGAACAGGCAGCAACCCTTCGACAATTCTGGTCCTCACTGGTTTTTCCACAGCATTCTCACAACATACACGGTGTACTGGCATGCAACGAAGGCAGATGTTCTTGTGCAAAATGCTGCATCGTCTGGAGTTATCTCTTGCGTTTAACGGTCCTTGCAGCCAACAATAGGTGACTATGCTGAGCGCTGCAAATGGGGTCGTGCGCCGCTTCCAAACATAAAAGGTATACTTTGTTTTAGTGAGAAAACGCAAGACGGGCGATAAGACAGGTATGGGCACACTGGTCGCGGCAGATCTATTCGCTGGCGCCGGGGGGCTCTCTGTCGGGTTCCAGCAGGCCGGGTATCTGATTGGGTTCGCCAACGACATAAGCCAGGAGTACGGGTACACGTATCAGGCGAATCACCACGGCACGCGCTTCTTTCCGGGATCGGTTGAGCACCTAAGCGCGAAGGACATCCACCGCGCAACGGGCCTATCGAAGAATGATGTGGATGTGCTCATCGGGGGTCCGCCATGCCAGGGGTTCTCAATTAACGCGCCGCACCGGAGTACGGAGGACGA
>CATPCN010000302.1 GCA_955652855.1 uncultured Chthoniobacterales bacterium
CGATCCGTACATGAACTCGCGATCAGCCGCTGGAATCGCCGGAGTGAGATCAGCGAAATTGAATAGTTGATTCTCTGGCTTGAAAGTGCTCCGGCGCTTGTACTCAAGAGTATCGGTCGTCACGTTTGCCGAAGAATGCGGTGTTGGTGTGATTAAATCGGACCGTAATATAAACCCCGAGCCGGCGCCGCTGCCGATTGAGCCGGCGAAGTTAGAGCTGCGGGCATCGCCGCCGCCAAAACTACGCTTATTCGCATCACTCCCGAGGAAAGTGTCACGGCTAAAGATCGCCGCGCGATTATACATTTCGGCAAAAACCACGATCTCGGTCTTGTCATCGCCCGTGCCGGCAAGCATCCACGCTCTCTCTTCGCCCGCGTCGTTCGAAGAGCCCAGGTTCGTGTTGCCATATTGGGCTCCGACCTCGAGGCCGCGGAATTTGTGTATAAGGTAAATGTTAAACACACCGGCGATCGCATCAGAACCGTAAATGGCGGAAGCGCCATCTTTAAGAATGTCGATGTGATCGACTATTTCGAACGGAAAGAAGTTTAAATTCACCGATTGCGAACCTAAAGCCGCTCCATTCAGGTCCGGCGCCAACCGCTTACCGTCCATCAGCACGAGCGTCTCCTTCGGGAAAATGGCGCGCAGGTTGATTTCCACGCGGCCATCGCCGCCGTTGGCGATGTTTTCGTTGATCTGACCGGCGCTATTCGCCGGCAGTTTCTGCGTAAGGTCGGTCATCGTATTAACGCCGAGCTTCTTGATATCTTCCGGCCGATATGTGTCGACCGGATTCGGACCGGTTTCCTCCGCCGTGGGAATGTTCGAACCGGTCACGATCACGCGCTCGGCGGTGGCTTCGCCGGCCGGGGCGGCCGCTGGCGCCGGTGAGGTAGCCGGCGCTTGCGCCAAAGCGGTTGAGACAAAAATTAAAGGAAGTCCAGCTCCGACTGCGAGAGCGACGCGAATGGACCCTAGCTTATTAAGCACGTTTCTGATCATTAGTTTCTCCATGGGTTTGGTTAGGTTTGCGGTAGGGATTAGTGAAGAATCTGCACGGTGACAAGGTTTTTTTTCACTTTTTTAAAAGTTTATTGAACGGGCAAGGCACAGCAATTGTCGCGCCCAGGCTCCGTTCTTGGCCGTTTTATCGAATTTCCCAGCCGCTGCCTAGAAAAAAATTCAACAATTTTCAGGTGCCCTCCGCGCCTCGTTTCGAGGCCAGCACGCCCAGGAAAAATTTTCAATGCGACACCTGCGTGTTATGAAGCGGCAGACCACGCCGAAACAATTCCACGCAACTGCGCAAATTCTCAACCATCGTCATATCTCCGTTTGCCTGCGCCAAATCTTTGCCCCTTTCCGCAGTGGCAATCGCTTCCGTGAATTGATTATTTTCGGCAAGCGCCGCCGCCAGAGTACGCAATACGCCCGGATTTTCGCCGCCGGCTATTCGCGCAGCACGTTGCGCAAGCGCAACGGCTTCTTTGCCATTGCGCAGGTCGGCGTCGGCAGATGTCGCCAGCACCCACGCGAGATTATTGGCCGCATCCCCGTTATCCGGATCGAAAGATAACGTCTGCCGCCATGCTGCCATGGCGTTTCGGATTTCACCTTTGTTGGCAAACAGGATGCCGAGAGAATTGCTCACCTCGGTGTTGTCCGGCTGAATGCTCAGCGCCTTCTCAAAGTGCCCGATTGCCTCATCCACTTTTCGCTCGCTGGCCAGCGTCGTCGCCAGACCATAATGCGCGGCAACATTCCCGTCGCGCAACGCCAGCGCGCGCTTGTAATGCAGAATGGCCGCGTCCACTTGCCCGCGCACGAACAAGATTCCCGCAAGCCCGGCGTGCGCCACATCGCTCTCTGGCGTGATCGTCAACGTGTGCCTCCAAAGCGCTTCGCTGTCGCGCCAATGCGTTGTTTGCCTCCAGGATAAGATCGACAATACGCCGACTACGATCGTGGCGGCGACGCCGAGAATGATTTTTCGCTGGCACCACAATTTTGTCAGATCGCGCATCAACCACACGATCGCAAAACACAAACCGATTTGCGGAAGATACGTGTAACGATCGGCGCGTCCTTGCAGGCCCACTTGAATCAGGCCAATCACCGGAATCAACATCACGATGTACCAAAGCCAGCCGACCACGAGATACGGATTCTTCCGGCGACGCGCAAAAGTAAACGCTGTGGTCGCGACAAGAATCAGGGCCGAGAGAATCAAGCGTGAGATTTCCAATCGATTTTCCGGATGAACATAAAACGGAATGAGATCGATCGGCCAAAACGTTTGCCGGACATAATCAAAGCAGGTCACGATCGCGTTTGTGATGCGCCACTTCAGCGGCAAGTAATCGGTGGAACCGAGCGCGAAATTCTGCGCGAGCAGCGTCGCCACGCAGGAACCGATCGACAATGCGACCAGCGGAATTTTTTCCGCGAATAGCTTCTTGATTGATTGACTCGCCGCCCGGCTCGTCAACCCTCGCGGGCTTTCCCGTCTACGTCGCTCGGCTCCCGCCGGCTCCGTTGTCGATCTTGCGCCGCTCCACCGATCAAGCGGCCAATAATCCAAGAACAAAAGGATGATCGGCACGGTCACCAGCATTGGCTTGGACATCAGACCGCACGCGAACAAGATCGACATAGTGATGTAGCGGCCGATCGAAGGCCGACGCGCGTACCGCACGTACGACATCAGCGTCAGCATGAAAAAAATTCCGCTGAGCACATCTTTGCGTTCCGCGACCCAGGCGACGGATTCGACGCGCAAAGGATGAATTGCAAAAATCGCGGCCACAAATGCGCTCAGCCAAAGCTCGCCTGTCATTTGCTCGAGCAGAAGAAAAAGCAAAAGCACGCCCGCGCTGTGCAGCAGCACATTGACAAAATGATGCCCGCGCGGTTGCAGCCCGAAGAGCTGACAATCCAACATATGCGAGATCGAAGTAAGCGGATGCCAGTTTTGGGAGTGAACGTGCGTGAACGCCCAAAGAACGCCATGCCACGTCAAGCCGGCGCGGATGTGCGCGTTTCCCGTTACGTAAAGCGGGTCGTCGTAATTGACGAATTGATGGCCAAGCGTTTGCCCAAACACGGCCCAAGTGATTGCGACAAGCAGGACGCCGACCGCGAACTTCAGGGATGGTTTAGCGCGCACAACTGCCGTCGAATTAAGATGCGTCCGTCGTTTTGCACAAATTCATCGTGCGATGCTCTTCATCGTTTACGAGGCGAGGTCGCGCGGCTAAAATCAAATCGATGTTCACCGGTCTGATCGAGGAAATTGCCACCGTGCTTTGGATTCGCGCGACCGATCGCGGGACGCAATTGCAAATTGCCGCGCCACGCATGGCGGAGGAAATTCACACCGGCGACAGCATCGCCGTCAATGGATGCTGCCTCACGGTCAGCGCGCATCGCAAGGAGCAGATCACATTCGATCTTCTTGAAGAAACGCTGGACCGCACAAACTTGAAGACGCTGCGGCCCGACAGCCGCGTCAATCTCGAGCGCGCTCTGGCGGCGGACGGACGCGTGGGTGGACATTTCGTGCAAGGTCATGTCGATTGCGCCTCACGCATCCTCGCTCTCGAAGAAGCCGGCGCCGATTACCGCCTGGAAATAGAACTGCCGTCGGATTTCGCCCATTACGTAGCCTACAAAGGCTCCGTCGCAATTAACGGTATCAGCCTTACCGTCGCCGAAATTTCTCCGGAAAGTTTCTCCGTCTTTATTATCCCGCACACGAAACGGGCGACGAATCTCGATGTTGCCAAGCTGGGCGACCAGGTAAACGTCGAATTCGATCTCCTGGCCAAATACGTCGAGAGAATGGTCGCCCCCTACGCGCCGCAGGAATAATCGCTCATATATAATGAGTGCCGGCTGTATTTGGCGCCAAACCCGAAAATCCGGCGAGCAGGGAGACCGCCAGCAAAAACGAATCGATCAGCTATTGCAGCTGCGTGTTTAATTCCTGTTTGCGAGCGAGCATGGTAGGAGAAGCTTGCCGTTCGCCCAATCATGGCAGCAAGCGGCGAACCATTAAGATATGGCAGCGCAAGGATCGGTCAAAGCGATGAGCCACGGGCCGCAGATCGTGGCGGTGATTCTTTCACGTGCGGATTTGAGACGCGCGATCGAATTGCGGCATCCGCCTGATCTTTTCGAATTGCGCCTCGACGCCCTCGCCTCTCTTTTGGACGAAGTCGAAACCCTCATTCCGAAGCTGGCCGCGCCGCTCATCATCACCGCGCGACATCCGCGCGAAGGTGGCGCAAATCGATTGTCGATCCAGGAGCGGCGCGCTTTGCTCCTGCGCTTTTTATCGCGCGCCCACTATGTCGATGTTGAGTTACGCGCCGCGAATGCACTTCGTCCGATTGTCGATCTTGCGCGCGCAAAAAAAATCCGGCGCATTATTTCGTTTCATGATCTCAGGAACACGCCGAGCATCACAGGACTGCGCGAAAAAGAGCGCGCGGTGGAGTCGTTAGGCGCAGACATTTTCAAAATCGCCACGCGCACCGACAGCGCGGCGCAACTTAATCGGCTGCTCGACTTTTACGATATGTCGATCCGGCCCACTGCCGCGATGGGAATCGGCCAGCTCGGTCGCAAAGCGCGGCTAGAACTTATGCGACGCGGCTCCGTATTGAACTACGCGCATCTCGGCAACGTGCGCATAGCCGGCCAACTTTCACTGAGCGAAGTGCAACGCGCGATTCATTAACCACGCATAATCTCGTTCTTTGCGCCGGCGGCGCCTCGGATATCCTTTGAGATGGAGCAATCAATTAAGCTGCCACCCGCGGTTCCCGTGATGCCGCTGCCGGGCGCGCTGCTTTTTCCACATGCGCTGCTTCCACTTTACATTTTTGAACCGCGTTATCAACAAATGCTTGAGCACGCGCTCTCGCATCACCGCATGTTCTGCGTCGCGCTCATTAAGCCAGATCGCGCGGACTGGAAAACGAGCGACGATTTCTTCGACCTGGCCGGCGTCGGTTTGATTCGGGCCTGCGTCGAAAGCAACGACGGCACTTCCAATTTAATCCTGCAAGGATTGCAACGCGTCCGCTTCACCGCTTTCAAACAAATCACGCCGTTCCCGATTACCGAAATCAAACCGCTTGAATCGGACGACGAATCTTCCGTCGAAATCGAAGCGCTCGGCGAAAAGGTCCTCGAACTTTATGCGAAGTTCAAAGGCGGGGGCCGCCAGCTTCCGCCGAAAGTAGATCGGTATCTTTCCGATCTGAGCGATCCCGCGATGCTCGCCGACCTTATGGCCGCGACATTTATCAGCGATGCGCTGCGACGTCAGCACGTGCTCGAAGAACTCGCTGTGAGTCAGCGTCTCCGAATAGTCATTAAATATTTGCGCGAAGAAACCGGGAGCGCCGCGGCCTAACGAGCGCTGTTTGGAACGGATGCGCCGGATCCAACCAGGCGCGCGTGTTCTTCCATCAAATAGCGGTCCGTCATTCCCGCGACATAATCGCAGACCGTGCGATGCAAACCTTCGCTCTCGATCCGCCGCGCCGCTGCTAAACCCAAACGCTCCGGCTCGCGCACGTACGCTTCAAAAACTTTTCGCAACATTTCGCAAGCTTGCCGGTTCACCTCCGCGACGCGCGGATGATAATAAACGTTCGTGTATAAGAATTTGCGAAGGGCGCGATTGGCTTGCAGCAACTCATCACTATAACCAATCAGAGGCGCCGGCTGCTGTCGCACGTCATCTGCGCCTTGCACGCCAAGATCGACAATCGATTGCGCGCTCGTCCTTACGACGTCTTGCACTTGCACGTCGATGATGTCGCGAATGATCAGCTTGTGCAGCTCCGGTTCGCGCAATTCCGGATAGCGCGCCGTGACCGAAGCGTGACTTCTGCGCCAAACTGCGTTCTCCTCGAGCTGCCTTGAATCGAGAATTTCGAAATCAACCGCGTCGTCGAGATCGTGACTGTAATAAGTGATTTCGTCTGCGAGGTTCGCGATCTGCGCTTCCAGCGACGCGCACCGATATGTTTCCGCGGTCGGTTCGGGCGGATCGTAAAATGCCTGGTGTTTCTGCAGACCTTCGCGCACTTCGAACGTCAGGTTTAGTCCCGCGAAATTCGGATACGCGGTTTCGAGCAGCTCGACTACGCGCAAACTCTGCCGGTTATGCTCGAATCCGCCGTGCTCGCGCATGCATTCCGCCAGCATTTCTTCGCCGGAATGTCCGAATGGGGAATGCCCGAGATCGTGCGCCAGCGCGATCGCCTCGGCCAGATCTTCATTCAACGACAAAGCGCGCGCGATCGTGCGGCTGATCGAAGCGACCTCGATCGAGTGCGTCAACCGCGTGCGCAAATGATCGCCGGTGCCGTTTAAGAAAACCTGCGTCTTATATTCGAGCCGGCGAAATGCGCGCGAATGAATAATGCGCGCGCGGTCGCGCTGAAACTCCGTGCGGAAGGCGTGCTGAGCCTCAGGATGTTTGCGCCCACGCGAGTCGCCCGATTTTTGCGCGAACGGCGCGAGCACGTTGCGCTCGCTTGCTTCCATTTCTTCGCGCGTCTTCCAACC
>CATPCN010000303.1 GCA_955652855.1 uncultured Chthoniobacterales bacterium
AAATGAAACCAACCGTCCGCGTGCGTTCCGTTGTGCACGCTCATCTCGATCTTGCCAAGATTCACGACGTCGCCCTTGGCGATCTGTTTCGTGAATTTAAAGTGAAAAGGCGCGTCACCCGGCCATTCCGACAGGTCTTCATTAAGCGGACGCGAAATGTCGAACATCTCTGATGAATTTTTTTCGCTCATCTCGCTTGCGGTAGTTCTTTCACAATCGCTTCGGCCGCGCGTTCGCTCGCGCCGCTTTCGCCGAGTCTCGCAACAATCACATCGAATTGCGAGATCATGAGTTGCCGCGATTGCTCATCGTTCAGCAATCGCGATGTCGCTTCCGCAATCGCGCTCGGTTTGGCGCGTCCCTGAATGAATTCCGGCACGATTTCTTTTTCCGCGAGCACGTTTGGCATTCCGAGATATTTCACTTTCACGACAAGCCGCGCCGCAAAATAAGTTAACCACGAGACTTTGTAGACGAGCACGAACGGCATTCGAAAAAAAGCGGCCTCGAGCGTGGCGGTACCCGACGCGACAATTCCCGCAAACGCGCGCTGCATCAATTCGCGCGCCTGACCGATGCTCACCGAAAATTTCTTTGCGTCGTCGCCGAGATTCGCGCGAATCATTTGCGCGAGGGTTTCCGATGCCGCCGCAATTTCAAATCTCAGATCGGGATGGCTGCGCAAAAGTTTCGTGACCGCGTCGCGCATAATCGGAAAAATCTTGCGCACTTCACGCTCGCGACTTCCGGGAAACAAACCGATGAGCCGCAGATCGCGGCGGCTAACTCGGTCATCCTGAGCGGAGCGAAGCGAAGTCGAAGGATCCAGTTGCGCTACCTTCAAGTTCTCGCTGCGGGATCCCTCGACTCCGCTCGGGATGACCGAAACTATCGGATGCCCAACGAATATTGCGCGCAATCCCGACTTATTGTAGAGCTCGGCCTCGAACGGAAAAATGCAGAGCATCAGATCGAGCCATTCGGCCATGCGCGGAATTCGCCCGCGGTTCCAGGCCCAAACTTGCGGGCTGATATAATAAATGATTTTGAGATCGGGCGATCGGCTGCGCAGTGCGCGCGCCAATCGCAGATTAAAACCCGGGTAATCGATCAGCACGACGGCGTCGGGTTTGTTTCGGTCGATCTCGCTGAGCGTTTCGCGAAATTGTTTTCGAAAATAACCGTAGTGCTTGACCACTTCCCACAAACCGACGATGGCGGCATCGTCGATCCAGTTCGCGAAGTTCCCGCTGGCGATCGCCTTCATTTGCGGACCGCCGCGTCCGATAAAATTTAGATCGACATGAAGTTCGCGCAGCGAACGCATCAAAGCGGTACCGTGTTCATCGCCGCTCGCTTCGCCCGCGACAAAATAAATTGTCCTAGCCACTCGACGCGATTCGCTTGGTGATTTCGACCGCCAGTTCCAGCGCAGCGGCCGCTTGAAAACCCGAAACGCGCGGCGCGCGCCCTGTGCTAGCACATTCGATGAACGACGCGAGCTGACGCTTCAGCGGCTCCTCGCGTTCGATTGCAACTTTGTCGCGCGTGATTTTTCCATCGACCCGCCGATAAATTTCGCCGGTCTGTTCCTGATAATCGAGCGAGAGATACGCGTCCTCCTGAAAAACACGAATCTTGCGCATTCGTTCCGGACTGATCCGGCTCGAGGTGATGTTTGCGATGCAGCCGTTTTCAAAACGAATGCGCGCGTTCGCGATGTCTTCACCGCGACTCAGAACCGGCACGCCGACCGCGTCGATGTTTTGCACGTGAGAGCGCACCAAATGCAAAATGATTTCAAGATCGTGAATCATTAAATCGAGAACAACGCCGATGTCGGTGCTGCGATCGGGATATGGAGAAAGCCGATGCGCTTCGATGAAGCGCGGACGGGTAAGCCGTTCCTCGAGCGCGCTCAAGACCGGATTGAACCGCTCGACATGTCCAACTTGCAAGATGAGTCCGCGCTGCGTGGCCAGCTCCGCCAGCTCGGTCGCGTGCGCGGTGTTTTCCGCGATCGGCTTTTCGATGAGCAAATGTTTGCCGCGATCGAGCAGTTGTTTCGCAATTTCGAAATGCGTGCTCGTTGGCGTAGCGATCGAAGCCGCGTCGACGTTCTCCGCGAATTCAGCAAGCGAACGCGTGGCCAGCGCGCGAGATTTTTCCGCGATTTTTCGCGCGCGCGGGTGATCGATGTCATAAACCGCGGTGAACTTCGCGCTGCTAAGATCGACATATAATCGGGTGTGATTTTTTCCGATGTGCCCGACACCGACGACTCCGACACGCAGAACGCTCATCGGAGCACCTCCGGATTTTTCAAAAACCAATCGTAAGTGCGCTTGATTCCGTCGCGCAAGGAAATGGTCGGCTGCCAACCGAGTGCGCGCAGCTTGGAAACATCGAGAAGTTTTTGTGGCGTGCCGTCAGGTTTGCTTGTGTCCGAAACGAGGCTTCCTCGAAAACCAACCACGTCGCAGATCACCTCGGCGAGTTCGCGGATCGAAATATCTTCGCCGCAACCAACGTTGATGATTTCAGGCGAGTCATATTTTTCGATCAAGAAAACGCAGGCGGAAGCGAGATCGTCGACGTGCAAAAATTCGCGGCGCGGTTTTCCTGATCCCCAAATCGTCAGTTCGCGCGCGCCGCTCGTTTTCGCTTCGTGCGCTTTGCGCAGAAGTGCCGGCACCACGTGCGACGAAACCAAATCGAAGTTGTCGTTCGGCCCGTAAAGATTTGTCGGCATCGCCGAAATAAAATTGTCGCCGTACTCGCGCGCATAGGCCTGACAAAGTTTGATCCCGGCAATTTTCGCAATCGCGTAAGCCTCGTTCGTCGGCTCGAGCGGCCCGGTCAGAAGCGCGCTCTCCGGAAT
>CATPCN010000304.1 GCA_955652855.1 uncultured Chthoniobacterales bacterium
ACGGGCTAAGGAAAAATCAGTAGAAGCGTTTTATCCGTCCGGCCCACCAGTCAGCACGACTGTGTTCGCCGCTCCGCGTCGCCCCAGCGTGGTCCCCTTTTACTCCGCCGCGGTGGGAAACTTTCACTCCGCCCTTGACAACAGGTAAGCGCACTGTCAGGTGTGCATGTAATCAATGCGACTTTGAGTACAAATTCGAGTACCGGCGCTGCTTTAGCGCCGTTCACTCCGCTCGAGGGTGCCCGGATGTTCCCGATAAACGCGACAACTCCAGCGTCGGGCGCGTGCCGCCGCTACGGTCGCCTAGCGTCCGCGCTGGCTTGCCGATGTTCTCAGAATCGACTGTGTTTCCGTCCATGCATTTCTCCTTTGCCGCTAATGGTTTGGCGGCACACCATTCATCACTCCGGTTGGGAGAAACAGCAAGTCAAATCTGGAGGCAATTGAGGAAGTAAGGAGATTTCAAGGGTTGAGTGCAATTTGGCGGGACGGAGTCTTTTTCATAGATCCCGACAAAACGTGGCGGACGGAACGTGGCGGACGGTCGTTTGGTGGCCAATGGGGGCGAGCGTGGCTGATCACGCCACCTTGCTGCCAGGAGCACTGAGCCGGCAGCCCCAATCCGGATGCTGGTCGATAGTGAATCCATGCAATTCCAATTTTCGCTGGAGTCGTGCCACATTCAGTTGCAACAACTCATGCGCCCGCGTCTGATCACCTATGGAAAACGCCAGTTTCGAAAGCAGGTTTTGCGTTCTCACCCAATTCGGCGTCTCCCGGAGTAATGCGTCAAAGAGCTCTTGTTGAGGTCCGCTCTTGGGGCGAAGGTGTGCGAGGCGCCGGATGTCTATACGCACATCGAGACCGTTTGGTGCGTCCAATAGACATGGATCGAATACTAGGCGGTCCGAACCGATTCGAGCTACTTTGGCTTCCAGCGCCGCGAGTGCCGACCTCTCCACAACCATTCTGAGGCCTAATATGTTGTTCGTCCAATCATACGATTCCAGGACTTTCAGCGCACTACTGGCGAAAGCGACTGAGTCTTGTGGCTCCAATTCGCGTTCGAGCGTTTCTCGCAAAAAGTACCCTGCCAGCGAAGGAATATCCTCCCGACGCTCGTTCAGGCCGGGTACTTTCACCAGTCCACGCGCCAACAGCCGATACAAGTCCTCAGAAAACTGCTGCTTCTCCACGGCGTCGTGAAGTTCTTGTGTCGTCGCACAAATGAATCTGACGTCCAGCCCTGAATCTTGCCTCGTTTGACCCCCCAGTGGATCTTCTCCGCGCATTACTTGGAGGAGGGAACTCTGCGTGGGCAGGTCAAGCAACTCAATGTCGGCCAGGAACAATGTTCCGGTATGGGCGCGCGCCAGCGCGCCGCGACCGTCCACTGTCGCGTGCTCAAACCCGAGTTCTTCAGTTGCGAGGAGGCTAGACTGGATGGTCCCACAGGCTATGGATTCGAACGACCGCCCCCCCCGGTTCGAATAATGGTGAATGGCTCTTGCCAGCGATGCCTTACCTGAACCCATTGGCCCTAGAATGAGAATTGGTTGCGAGAACAAGCCTGCATTCGCCGCTGCCAGCGACAGGCAGCCCTGCATGGCGGCCGAATCGGTGTGGAGCCTTGGATCAACTGACTCTAAGCCCGCCACGAGAGAACGTTCCAGTTCGCGCTTCTTGCTGTATTCGACAATCGGATAAAGAATGCTGAGGAGGGCAAACGGATCCAGGTCACGGACGACGGCGTTGACACCGAGATCGACGACTTTCCTGATGTCAGAGGACTTGATAGTGTTGCTCCAAACCGCGAGAAAAGGGCGGTGAGGGCCCACTCTCGGCAATCGTCCAATCCACTCTGCAACGTAGGATTCACAATCGATAGCCGTAGCCTCAATGTACAGAAAGATGGCATCGAATTGATCTCCATTCTCTGGCTTGGTCAATAGGTTAAGAGCGTCTGTTGGACTCAGCAATTCCGAGCAGAAAGTTAACTCCAAGTCTGATTTTGACACGCGCCACCCGGCTGTACCAAGTTCCGCTCCTAAGGATGTGAAGCAGTTGTCAATACCAGATCGAACGAATCGCGGGTCATCGCTTACCACGAGGGCATTTAGATCAATGTACTCCATATAACTAGCTCGCTCTCTTCCCGTCCGGGCAACTTCTTCCAGAACAATCGGGCACTGGTTTCCGGGAATGCGCCCCGAAGGCCCTTTATCGCTTCCCTTTGAAAGGCACGTGCGCCACCAAACTTCGGCTTGACGGCGAATTCCGCGCAAGTGCATGGTGGCACAGGACTTAACTTGCAGTTCACTCGAATTGAGCGATCGCCCGCTGCGAGACATTTCCTTGCCACCGCGACGGCACAATCTCGTCCAGTCGGCTTCTTTCGCCAAGTGGACGACTATAGGATCGCAGCGCAGGCGGAACCTGCCAAAAATGGCCGCACTGGCGGGTGTTTATTCCCGTATTCTCAATAGGATCCGATCTAAGGGTTCGAATAGGTGCGATTGAGCCTGCGGGTTGATGTCGCGTCCGCTCTAGCGGGTCCGGCGCCGACTGACGCGGTTGGTGGGCTCTTCGTAGATTGGTACGATAGTTTGGGGAGGAGCCGTCGGGATTTTGCCACTGTCAAATTCCTGACGCCTTTTTGAGCCCGGGATCGACAACTCTTCGACGTGTCGGGCCACGGCACCGTCAATCACGGGTATGGGGTTGAATGATACCTGAGTCTCAGTGATGCGGAACCACCTGACATAGCCGCTCTACCCAAAGGAGGTCGTGAGTCTCCACATCCAGCAGGGGACCGAGGCGAGGCTCCCAACCTCCCAGCCCGAGTTGGGCAGACTCGCGGCACCACTGTCTCAGGGCCGCTACGTGGGCGTCGGGTGCCTCCTTCCGCAGCAGATCAAGATATACCCGGTATACTAGCGAAAGCATCTTGTAGAGGCCCAGTGAGGTTCCGCGGATCCGATCCGTCGCCGTGACCAGTGTCTCCGCATAGATGATCCTGAGGTCTTGATCATTGGAGCTGTTACGGGCGCACGCCAGAAGTTCGAAGAGGCGCGGGTGACGGTCATTTCCCGGCTTCAAGAGTGGAGCGTGCGGTTCACCCGCTATCCGTGCCCGCTCGGCTGCCAAGTGGCAGCAAAAACCCACGTGGCTCTGGCGGCGGCTCTCGTCATCGATTGGAGTCCATCTTCCGGCAGACTCTTCCAGAAGATGTGACGCTCGTGCCAGGTCCATGTCGTCGTTTGCCTCAGCCTTACGAAGCAAAGCATGGATCAAAAGATTCAGGTGCATCCCGGCCTCGGGTCCATCTGCTCGCTGGGCAAGCGCAAAGGCCTGTTCAGCGTACTGCATTGCTTCTCGACACCTCTTAAGGGCCCGGAGTAGACGTGACCGAACGCCGAAATATCGGACCTTGGTGGCCTCGCTACACCAAATGAGATCGCCCTCGACTCTGGCGAGTTCTTCCAAGCCATCCTCCCAGTCCGCACTAATGTACGAGTCGATCGCCACCTGGGAAGCGCAGCGAACCTTCTGGTCAGCGCCCAAATCGCAGCACGTTACCAATTCGCGAAGCTGGCTCGAATGGCAACGCCACTCGACCATCCTGTCTTGATGCAGTGCTGCGGCAGCGCCGTGTATTAGAAGCCGCGCCCGGTAGCCGCCAGGACTGCCCACATAGGGCAGCAGCCAATCCGCGATAATCTGCGTATCCTGAAACCTCTCGCTGCGCGCAAGCCGATCCATCTTCCATAACAATTCGTCGATTTCGCTGGGATGAGGCGGCCCAGACAAGCGGTCTAGGCCTTCTCGGAATTCATCAAGTTGCAACAATGCCGCCTCGCTTTCAATCTCAACTGGCCGCACGAGGTCTAATAGGTCAGGAGCCCTTTTCTTGAGATATTCGTACTGGAATGGCGCAAGTAATACTGGTGACATTCCAGGTGCCTCTCGGACAAACGCCGCGAGTTTGTGCTCAATTGACCCAGCGGCACCGAATTTGGCGCCCTCGCCCAAGGTGCCTGTTGCGAATACAGGACCGTCGCCAAAGGGCATCTTGGACGGGCGGGTGGAGGCAGCGCACAGTTCTCGCAGCAGGGCCACGAGTAAGGGAAGTTCGAAGCTATTCTCTCGGATATTCTGAAAATACAGGTGACAACCCGCGGAGATGGCGAAAGGGGTTCGCCATCTTAGGGGAAGCGGCTTGCGGCCTTGCAGCCCAGCCCAATGGTATTCCACCTTGGCCAGTAGTTCCATGAGCCCGTCGGACGGGGAGGATGGACCGAGGCCCGCAAGCACGTCCGGGGCGCTCCAATCCTCCGCTCGGCGAAAGTGCAGAGGAACGAGCATGGCGACGTCATATGCATCCAGAAAAACAGGGAAGACGTGACGCGGAAGTTCGATATAAGGGCTCGGAGCGAAGCGGGCCGGAGCGCAGTGCTGCCAACTATCTCGTATTTTCTGACTATCGCCAAGGACTACCTGCTTCGAGAGAAGTTCGATTAGATCCTTGGCGTTTCTATGTCCTGCGTAACGGTGGCACAGGCCCAGAAAATAGACTGGGTTCGCGGCAGCGAACGGTGTGGCAGAGTGCCAGCAGTCCAGAATGGTCGCCATGTTTCCACTCACTTGGGAAGGGCACCCCGGCCGACCGCGATAAAACACTCATTGCCCTGCTCAACCACTAGCTGAGTGGCGGTACCGATCGCGAACGCCACTGTTGTTACACTCGGAGAGACGCGCAATTCGCCTATGACGGGCTCGCCAGTACCGCAGATCGAGACCCAAAACTCTTCCGGCGCGTATCGTTCGCGCGCAAGTGCTAAGTGCACCTGAAGCGTTCCCTCTGTGTCTCGGAAAATGCGGACCGAAATATCGAGCGCCGAGAATACCACAGACGACGAGAACTCGTTGGGTAATGCTGCCTCGCTCAGGTCTGGGTGCCGTTTGGGAAAGGCGATAAACAGGCCCACAATACTCTTGAGAACCTCCTGTGCCACCTGCTTAGGAATCAACAACAAACCACGAGAGTCAAGAAAGCGGAGCAGAATCTCGGGTTGTACCGGGTGCTCTGATTCCAAGTACCGCTCCATCGCCTTCCGATCTGGAAATCGTGCGGAGTCGATCAAGTAGCTCGCTATCATCTGCCAGTTCGGGGGCGCGACGGCCCAATATGCAGCCACCAACTTTTGACAATACGGACAGCCACTCACGTGCTCGCGGTAGCCGTCCTTCCAGTTCTGACTAACGCCTTCGGGAAAACTGGTGAGGGGAGGGCAGTCCGATGTGTGCTGATAGTGCTCCCGCGCCGGATGTCCGGAGACGGATTGGCGATCGGTGGATAGGTCATCTAGATCGCGCAGCAATTGCCCCACAGCCAGTTCGAACTGCGTGAGTTTCATCGTGCCGCTCCTCCTTTGTCAGCAATCATCTGAAAACGTAGTTTTCTGAAGGCCGGCCGTAAGGCCAGCGACATCATCGCGCCGAAGGCGCAATCATCCGTCCGATCATCCACAACTGGGCTGCCCGAAGTATCTTGTCTCAAGGGCGGGAATA
>CATPCN010000305.1 GCA_955652855.1 uncultured Chthoniobacterales bacterium
ACACTTTCTACATCGATCATCTAATTTACGCGCTCCACATCCACACCTTCTTTTACATCGGGATCATGTTGATCGTGCTCGCAACAATCGGATTGAATCGTGCGGTCCCGGGGGCAATCGCCGGCTGGTGCATTGCGCTGCTTTGGATCGCATTCGTGATCCAAATATTCTTGTCGATCCGCCGGGTCTATCGACAAGGCTGGTTCATCAGCATACTCAAATTCTTCACCGGCGGTTTTATCTATCTGATCGTGCTATTCCTCGCACTGGCCGCGACGTTTTTCGTAACGCTCGTGCTGCCGTCAGACTAAGTCAGCAATCGCTTCGCTTCGGCAAGTGCTTTGTCGATCTTGTCCGCGTCGGTGCCGCCACCTTGTGCGTTTTCCGGACGCCCGCCGCCTTTGCCGCCGACGATCGGCGCGAGTTGCTGAATAATTTTGTTCGCCTGAAACTTCGAAGTTAGCGACTTCGGAACAACTGCAACGAGCGCGACATTGCCGCCCTTCGCGCCAGCGAGAACGATCGGGCCGTCAAACTTTTGCTTCAACGCGTCGGCCACCGCTTGTAACAGTTTGGAGTCGGCGTCCGGCACGCTAGTGACGCAGATTTTTTGGCCGACTTTGGACAACGCCAGATCGTTCGCGATTTGCGACGCACGGCTGCGCAAATCGGCCTCGGCTTCCTTCGCGTGTTTCTTTTCCCACTCACGAACATCGACCTCGAGCTTTTCCAGATGCGCGGCGCGCGCGTCGATCTGCTTCAGCAGCTCGGCTGTTTGCACCGTGTCGGTGAAAACGGGTAACGGCGCGAGATCCGTCTTCTTCCGCGAGAACGTTTCGAACTTTTCCTGCTGACGCGTCGCTTCTTCCCCCGCCCATACGCGAGCTGCGCCGCCGGCAACGGCTTCAATTCGGCGCGTTCCCGCGGCGATCGCTTCTTCCTTCACGATCCGGAACGCGCCGATCTCGCTTGTCGATCTTACGTGAGTCCCGCCGCAAAGCTCCATCGAAAAGCCGTTCAATTTCTGCGGCTCGCCGCCGATCTGCACGACGCGAACATTGTCGCCGTACTTCTCACCAAAGAATTGCCGGATCTCTTTACGCTTCTTTGCCTCGTCGTACGGAATTTCCGCCCACGAGACCAGCGCGTTCTCGGCGATCTTTTCGTTCACCAGCTTCTCTACATCGCGCTTCTGCTGCAACGTGAGCGCGGCGCTCGAGAAATCGAACGTCAATTTGTCCGGCCCGACGTAACTCCCCTTTTGTGCCGCATCGCGCGACACAATTTCGTGCAGCGCCCAATGCAACAAATGCGTCACCGTATGATGTCGCTCAATTGCATGACGGCGATCCGCATCAACCACTACTTTTACAGGTTCACCCGCGCGAAACGCTGGCGGCGCGATACTGAGCGGAAAAACGCCGGTTTGCTTGTGTACATTTCCCAGTTCTAGAAAAGACGTGGAACCTCTTTTTATCGTATCGACAACATCAAAATAGCTGCCGTCGGCACGAACAATAGTACCCCGATCACCGACCTGTCCGCCCATCTCCGCGTAGAGTGGTGACTCTTCGACGATTGCGTAATAGATGCTCAAGCCCGGTGCTACGAAGTCGCCTTCGATAGACATTAAGCTTGTACCAGCGGTTAACGTGTCATATCCCACGAATTTCGTCGGCGGAAAGTCGCCGACCATTGTGATCGTCTGCTTCTTTTGCGAAGCGCGCGCGCGCGACCGCTGCTGCTCCATTAGCTCGTCGAATCGTTCGATGTCGACTTCCAGCCCCCGCTCCCGCGCCATCAGTTGCGTCAAGTCGAGGGGAAATCCGTAGGTATCGTAGAGTTTAAAGGCGAATTCCCCTTCAATTAAACGTGAGGAAGCCCTAATCGCTTCAATTAGGGAATTTGCCTCGGCGGCTGAAGTCGCCCCCTGAAGTTTTTCCATCAATGCGAGCATTCGTGTAGGATATGAATCGTACCTGGAGTAGCCGCTGATCACATTCCATCCGAAAGGTTGAGCGAAGCGTGTGGTGGAGAGATAAGCCGCGTAGCGTTCAGCAAATCCTGGTTCTCCCGTCTCGTTTGCTAGAAACTGAGTCTTAACGATTGAGGAGCGCTCTAACGCACTAACAAGTCCACGAGTGTAGGTTTCGAAAATCTCAAGGCCTTTATCGAGCGTCTTGTTAAACGATTCTTCTTCGCGGCGAATCGTTTCTTGAATTGCTTTTTGTTTCGCGCGGATCTCGGGAAAGATGTCGCCCATCGTTTTCGCCAAGACCTCGACCAGCTTGGAAAAGAACGGCTCGTGAAATTCCAGCGCGCGGCCGTAACGGACCGCGCGGCGCAGAATGCGACGCAAAACGTAACCCCGACCTTCATTCGAAGGAATAATTCCGTCGGCAATCGCGAAACTAAGAGCGCGGATGTGGTCGGCGATCACGCGGAATGCGATGTCGATCTTTTCCTGCTCGTTTTCGCCGGCGCTGCCGTGCTTCGGAATTGTTGACCCGTATTTTTTGCCGCTGAGTTTTTCGAGCTCATCGAAAATCGGACGGAAGATGTCGGTCTCGTAATTGGAGATCGTGCCCGAAAAATCGGTCAGACTTTTCGTGCCCTGAATG
>CATPCN010000306.1 GCA_955652855.1 uncultured Chthoniobacterales bacterium
GTGCTGAACACGCCAGACCGCGGACCAATCCGCCAGTTGAATATTGGATTGACCGCAAATTCAAACGCCACAGCGACCAATATTTTCAATCACTTTGATTGCACGATTGCATCGAAGTAACTTTTTGAACGCCAATCAGATGCAATGACTCTCAAGCGGTCAAAGCGGCAACGTCGCTCACCCTTTCTTGAGGAGCTTTTTCACGTCGCGTTTCCCGTGGATCACTCGAACGATACGCAAAGGGCTCGAAGCCTTGTAGATGATTAGGTATGAGTGAACCGGCCAAAAGAGAACGTTTCGGGTGGTGAGGTCCGCGCGCTTGTGGCCCATTCCTGGCATTTCTGCGAGTTGTCCGAAAGTGCGGTAGAAGTCCTCAAGCAGGCGGTCGGCGGCGTCGAAGCTCTCCTCGGAAACGTATTCCCAGACGCCTTGAAGATCGCCGAGCGCACGCCGGGCGAGTTCAAAGCGGTTCACGCGCGCTGCCGGCGACGCTCAACACTATGGGCTCGGAGGCGGCGGAAGGCCTCTTCTCCGTCAACGGTGTCACCACGCTCAATGTCGTCGAGGCCCTCGTCAATCATTCTGTCAATTTCCTCAGGAGTGTATTCCTCCCCGAGGTCCCGCGCGATGACGTAGTGATAGACCGCCCGGTTCAAGAACTCGTTCGGGTCCGTCGAACGTCCGGATTTCACCTCGTCATCAATGAGCTTTTCAAGCTCGGGTTTTAGGGTGACATCCATGAACGGTGATCTCCTGCTTCTGATGGGTATCAATCTAATATTACGCCTGATCTAGTGCCGTGTCACGAACTCGCGTTTTCCGCTCGCCTACAGCGGTCACAGAGTGCGCGTCACCACATCTGAAAAGCTTAGACTTTACTGCGAGAACGAAGTAATCGACAAGGAGACAACGACTGCGATGTGCCGAACAGACGCAACGGTGGTGAGCTTGTGGCGAGGCCGACATCACAAGGTGGGAGAACTGGCTAGAGAATAAAGGCCTTTGAACAACCACACTACGGCAAAGCGCGGCAAGCGCGTCCTGGTCGTGCTCAATTCTGGTGAGCGCTTCATTGACCATTTCGAAGAACGACTCAGGGCCGGTTATGTGTTTCGGAAACGAGGCCGAATCGCCGCGAAGCTGATCCGTTCGCTTTCGATCTACCGGCCAAAGGAAGAATTCGATGGGTAAGGCTCGAACATCCCGGATTGTTCGTCGATAGTCGGCCCGACCTTCCGAGAAGATAAGAATGCTCGTGACGTCCACCGGGAATTGGACGACTGGCAGTGGCCTCACGAAAATTCGGATCTAGTGGATGTAACCCAGGAAAGCGAGCAACGCGACAATGACGACCAGAGCTATGACTCCGAGGACAATACGGACGGGAAGGGAAAAGTTGGATCGATCTGGCTTGGCCATGGACCCACCATAATACCCGGTCTGAGGTGGTTGGTGATCGGTTTACCCACGCACGCCTAACTCATACTAGTGGTTCCACCGGGCGAAACCCCGGAGGGCTGAAAGAGCGCGCTCGGCGCTCTAAAAAGGAATGTCGTCGTCCACGAGCGTGCCGGAAGGGGGAGCGACCTCCCCCACTCCCTCGACGTCGGCATGCTTTGCGCGGTTTAGATGCAGCACCTGGTCCACACGCACGTCCCACACGCGCACTTTGACGGTGACTTCGTTGCGGCCGTTCTTCACCTTCTTGTCATACTCGCGGCTACGCAGTTGACCGGCGATGTGGAGGTGTGCGCCCTTCAGTAGAGTGCCCGTCCATGCCGAGAGCTTGCCCCAGGCGACGCAACGGTGCCATTCCGTGCGCGTCTCGTATTCGCCCGTGTCCTTGTTCTTCCAACGGCTGTTGGTTGCGACGCTGAGAATCGTGTAAGCGATCCCGCTTCGAGTTTGGCGTGGCTCCGCATCCTTGCCGAGGTAGCCGATGAGTTGAGTCTGGTTGAGGTACATGTTTTGATCTCCTTGTGCCCGTTTCATTCGGGACGCCCAAAAGCGAGAGGGACTGCTCCCAAGGGCAAGGGATGCTTTTTCCGGGGGGACCCGAAAAACATTGGTGAGCGCGTGAAAGACATCGTTTGAAGTAAGCGAGCGGAATTCAATGTTTTTTGGGGAGCGACCGGAAACCGGCACGGCGGCTCGAAGCCGAAGCAGAATCCCGCCGTCCCGCCAGGGCGCAGGAATTCCCTTGAAGCGGCGCCCGAATGAGAAGGGAACCAGGACGATCTATGCACCTCGGCCAAGACCCACATCGGTAAGGAGCAGGTCGGAGTGCGAAAAACACAGTTCCCGTATCGGCGGTACGATGACGACGGTGACGTCAACGTTGGTGGGGGAATGGAGCGCAGCTGGGATGAATGGCTGAGAGAGAACGCAGGGTAGTCACCGAGCGAGCGCTGTCGAAAGGAAAGTGCAGGGACGGAAATGGCGTGGGGACGGAGGAGGTTCGACTTGACCTCTGCCATCCTAACGAGTATTTACTGCCAAACTGCGTACCTCAGATTCCAGTTGTGCCCGAACGGCGGCTCGTGTTTTCCCGTCTGATCTGATTAGCGCTGTGCCGTCGGGGCAGCCCGCGCTGATGAGCCTTCAAGGGCCGTCAGTGGAGGTTCTCATCGCGTGACGAACTGTCCAAGGCTGAGTCGGAGGCGAATCGTAGACGGAGGCTAATGCTTGGTCACCCGATACTCGCGCCCTAAGCATAACAAGGCGTCCAGAGGCTCTTATTTCAGAAACTCCCTAAGCACCTCAGCCTCCCAACTGTCAAAA
>CATPCN010000307.1 GCA_955652855.1 uncultured Chthoniobacterales bacterium
AGTCGATCGAGAATCGGACGATGATCGTGCGCAATGAGGGATCTTTGCAGGCTCATTGGTTGGATGGTTGTCGATCTGATCCGGTCGCGGGTAATGCTTGAGGCAGAGATTTGGACGTTGCGGCAAGCGCATCACAAGCATGTCCCGGCCCGCGTGGTGGTCCTGAAGACCTCACGCTTCCGGCCGGAAGAGGCTGAGGGCATCGACGCCGCGCTTGAGCGCTTGGGAATCGATTTGTGCGATCTGCTCTGGGTACAGGAAAGCTCGCCGATTGCCGTGTTTCGTGACGGCAATTACCCCGTGCTGCGGGGACATTCGTGGACTTGAGGGGCAAGGGCCTGCTCTACACGCGCGGGAGTGTGCCCTATTACGGGACCTATCCGGGGCTGCGCGTGCCCCGGCCATTGCTGCTCGTCCCGCACGAAAACTCGGATAGCGCGCTTCCCAAGCTGGCCGAAGAGGTTCTTGCTCTGACCAAGGTCAACTGGAACACCACCCAGTTTGACCAGAAGCTTCCGGCTCCCATCAAGGCTGCCCGCGAAGTCGGGCGCATTCTCAAGCATATCGAATACGGGGTACCGACCTCGCCGGATTTCCGAAAATACACCTAAACCTGAATCGAACGAATGACGTGCTGTCGTGAGCGTTCAAAGGTCCGCGACCGCGGCAGTCTAAGCGTCGGGTCCCGAAGAGATTCGAACTCCTGACCCCTAGATTCGTAGTCTGATTCTATCCAATTCCCTGACATTCCTCAGCTTTCCCTGAGCGATAAAAACTCACTTGTTGCAGGCCTTTCTGCCCCTACCCTGCTATCGGGAAATTCCGGCGCGTTCTGTTTTGGTGTTTCCCCGGTGTTACCCCGAGCATTAGCAGAGAGTTGACGATATGACCGGCCCGCGAATTACAAAGCGCACACTAGATACCCTGAAGCCCCTTTCCACGGAGTTTACTCTTTGGGATTCAGCGGTGTCCGGCTTTGGTATCCGCGTCAGGCCCACGGGTGCAATGTCCTATGTCGTGGTCTATAGGGCTGGCTCAGGGCGCGGCGCGCCGGTCAGGCGCTACACCATCGCCGCAGTAGGCAAAATCACTCCAGAGCGCGCTAGGACGCGCGCCAAGGCGATCCTGGGTTCGGTGGCGCACGGAAATGATCCGGCCGGGCAGAAGTCTACCGAACGCGGCGTGCCCACCGTGTCGGAGCTGGCCGACAGGTTTATGGCCGAGCACATCGACCCCAAGCGCAAAGGCGGAACCGCTAAGTTTTATCGTGACATCCTAGAACGCCTGGTGAAGCCCGCTTTTGGCACCACCAAGGCGGACAAACTGACACGGCTACAAGTCGGGAAGCTTCATTCCTCCCTTTCTGGCACCCCTTTTCAAGCCAATCGCGTGCTGGCGGTGGTGGGCAGTATGTATACCTTTGCCGCGCGCGCCGGTAGCGTGGCAGACGGTACAAGGCCCGCGGCCGGGATCGACAAGTATCGCGAGACCCGAAGGGAACGCTTCCTAAACGGGGAGGAATTGGAACGGTTGGGAAGCGCCATCCGAGAGGCAGAGCATTCGGGCATTCCCTGGACCGTGGACGCATCCAAGCCCACCGCCAAGCACCTGCCCAAAGCGGCTAACCGGCGGACGAAAATTAGCTTGTCTGCCGGAGCTGCCATACGCCTTCTATTGTTCACCGGCTGCAGACTTCGCGAAATTCTCAATTTGCGGTGGGAGCACGTTGACCTTGAACGTGGCCTACTCTTCCTGCCTGATAGCAAAAGCGGCCGCAAAACCGTTATCTTGAACGCCCCTGCTCTGACTATCTTGAACGAACTTAAACGAATAGGTCCGTTTGTGGTGCCCGGTGACAACCCTGAAAGTCCGCGCGCCGATCTCAAACGGCCTTGGGAGGCCATCACGAACCGGGCAGGTCTAAGTGGGGTGCGGCTCCACGATCTTCGCCACACATATGCAAGCTTCGGCGCGGGGGGCGGCTTAGGCCTGCCGATCATTGGACGTTTGCTCGGTCATTCTCAGGTATCGACCACCGCGCGTTATGCACACCTTGATAACGACCCCCTTCGGCGGGCTTCTGAGGCCATCGCCGGGCGCATTTCCGCAGCCCTTCAAGGCAAACGCTCGGGCTCAATAGTTAAACTTCATAGCCGCATTCGCTGAGTCATCTTCCATACTGGGCGAAGGACTAAAAACTTCGTTCCCGCTTCGCGCTGACGCGGAGAGCGCCTGCCCAACCGTACCCATTGCGAGACCGAAGATGTGTGCGTATTCCCATCTTGTACCGGGTATAGGCTTCGAACCGGGCAATCGCCTTCGCGACCGCGTCGATCGTCTGCTCGCTGTGTCCCAGGGCTTCGCCGAGATAGGCAAAATACTGGCGCTTGATCCGCTCGTTCGCGGCGTTGTGGCTTTTCATGTGTGGTCGCCTTCGCTGAAATCACAATTCACGTTGGGCTTCGAAGTCTCTTCTAAAACCCCAATGCGGAGTCTGGATGCTGTTACCCGCAGCATTCAATGTGGAGACACCTCGCGGATAGAAATAAGTTGTATCCCAATAACCCCCACCCAGACCGCGAGACCACGGGCTTTGAGCGTAGTTAGTTCCCCCGTTGCCGTCTAGGAAATCAGTACCGCCGCCGAGGTTATCCCGCAC
>CATPCN010000308.1 GCA_955652855.1 uncultured Chthoniobacterales bacterium
CGCGGACGCTGACTGTTGCCCGGCAACGAGGAGCAGTTCCCCTAGCGCCGTCTCAAGGACGCGGGCGAGGGGCGAGTCGGGCTTGGCGAAAGTGGTCTGCCGGATTGGCGTGAGAGCTAGTCCATTTCTGAGAACCAAGTCCGCCTCGACACCAGGTTGCAGACCCAGCGACTCGGCTGCCAACAGCATGCTCAGATCGATACGATCCGCTCTTTCCGAACTAATCAACTGAGCCTGTGCGGCCAGTTCACGAGCGGTTGCCAGCCGCTGGCGATCCTCGGCACGTTCGCGTTGGATGTGCTCCTGCTCGCGCGCAGTTTTCTCGTTGCTCAGGGCCTCGGATTCCTTAACCAACGCCGCTGATTCTTTCTTGAGCGCAATTTGTCTTTGAGTTGCAGCATTTGCTGCTATCTGACGCTCGGAATTGACGAAGAAGACTCCGCCAACTAAGACCATGAGCAAAGCTGTCAGCCCGATCACGGCAAGGCGGGTCTTACGCTGCTGTTCGGCGGCACTGGCGGAGAGAAATTCCAGGGACAGTTCGTCGAATGGATGCGACGCTTGCTGCGCGAGCGATTGCGCCTTGCGGAGTGCTGCGCCGCGGACAAGGGTGCTTCTATCTCTCCTGCCGAGCCGGTCCCACTCTTCTGCGGCCACGGCGACGTTGCGTGCTTGCAGAGGCGGGCCCGGTCCCTCGCCTTTGAGAGCATTCCAGATCGGTTGCAACGCATCCGGAGCGGCCCATCCGTCCCGCAAGTCTACCCAATGAATCTTGGGGAGCTGTTCCTCCAACACGGCGAGTTCCACGGCAGCAACGCCGGGGAACAGAATCGGAATCACAAGGTAATCGGGGTCAATCGCCTGGCGTTCTTTGGCCCATCCAATTTCGATCTGCTGATAGGGTCCGAAACCAGCCGGACCAAGCAAGACCAGGCAGGATGAGCTCGCTACGAATGCTGATCGAATATGCTTCTCCCAATTCGCGCCCCCAGGGATTTCCCACGTGTCGATCCATGCCCGGAGCCCAATGCTGGAGAGCATGTCAACGCTGAGGCTTTTCGCCATTTCTTTGTCGCGACTGTTATGGCAAAGAAAAACGCGGCCTTTTCTCTCCATTTAGCTCCGGTCCTCCACTTCTGGTATCGACGTCGAGGATAACCCGGCATGAACTAGCCTGCGAATTACGGTCTGTTCCATGCGACTACCTTCCGGGTTACCTTGCCGGTTCCATTCAGTACGAAAGCAGTTGTTTCCTCGAGTAGCCGGGCCGTGTCCGATTGACCGCCATTCAGCGTCCACATGCTTACCACGGGGTTATCGCCAAAAACGGCGAATGCTCGACCGTCAAGCAGAATCTCCTGGCCGGAGGGCAAAACAGGGCTCCTCATTACGGGCAGGGCGGGCGAGGCGTCCCTCGCGAACCAGATCCTTATGTCTTCGGCCGAGCGTGTTACGATCCTTAAGTCGTCGAGAAAGGCGGCGCTGTCCACCTCATACCTGTGGCGCATCGGTGACCCGATCGGGTTTCCGGACTGTGCGTTCCAAAGGTACGCCGTGCCTCCTGAGGCCCACGTCAGCAGAAGGCGGCCATCGAGGCTGACGGCAATCCCCAGGACTGCTCCGTCGTGCCGCAGCACCGCGGCGCTAACGATGCGTTCGCCGAGATCCCAGATCCGTGCCGTCCCATCCGCACCGTAGGTAATCAGCCTCTGGGAGGACGGTATCCAGGCGGCACCGGTCACGGCTCCCTCGTGCCGGGCAGTCCCTGGGAGTGGAGCGCCGTCGACGGCACGAACGGCGTTAATCGAACCGTCCTTCGCATAGGTGACGATGAAGCGCCCCGCGGTATCCGAAGTTGCGCCGTTGATACCGCCGCTGTGGCGGATGACAGAGCCCACGACAGATCCTTCGGACGACGAAAATACCCGGGCCGTCCGATTCGCATCCCATATCAAGACCCTCCCGGACTTTGGCGTAAACAGAGCGCCTTGCGGACCTGTCGCCATACCGGCGAGGATTCGTAGCTGCACCGTTTGCCACAAACTGCGCGGCCGCTCGGCGGCGGCCATGGCCAGCGAAGACACGGAGCGCCCGTCTTGAGGATTCAGAATGTCGCAGCGGTTCTCCGATGTGCACGTCACCAGACGCGTTCCGTCCTCGTTAAACCGCGCGAATCGCGTCACGTCCCCGTCACGTCTCGTTGCGATTGGTTTTCCGGCCGGCACCGACCAGATCGTGTCGTTCCCGGCCGCATCCCACGAGAACAGCCGGGTTCCATTCGCCGACATTACCGTGCCGAGCGTCTCCGCGCCCAGGTTGAACATCGTTCCCGCAGGCCCGCCATCGATTAGATTCCAGGCGCCCGCCTGGCCGTCTATGGTTACTCCGAGGAAATAATGTTCACTGGCTGGGACAATCACGCTTGAAAGGGAAAGGCCCGTTCGAACGAAGGTAGTGGGCTTCGCTGGCGCATTCGCGTCCCACAAATAGACGTCGCCATGACTGTCCCAGGAGAGCAGCCATCGCGAGCCGCGAATCGCCGTGAAACCCTTCACGACGGCTGCGTGGGGCAGGCGCGTTGCGAATCCGACTCGCTGAATGGCCCAACGGGTTGCGCCATTGCCTCCCCAGGTCCAGACAAAGTTTCCGCCGCGGCTGAGAAGGGCACCCCTCAATGCTCCACCCTCAGGCATCGGCAATCCGACAGAGGTCCCATCTGCGGCGTTGAGCAGATGAGCGGCCTGTACCGTGGCCGCCAGCATCAGGCCCGAGGCGGCATCCACTGCGAGACTCCGGATCGCCGAGGGCAGTCTCGTCTGAGGAAATAGAGCGGCGCCTGACATGCGGTCCCAAACCCCGACTGCCGTCGAATCCCAAGTGACGACTCTGTTGTCCGTTCCGGCAAACTCCGCGCCGTTGACAAGCTCATGCTGTATTGGAGTGCCTTCCGCCCGGCACGTGCGCGAATTCCAGATGCGGACCTTTTCGTCCATGGCCCAGCTGAGAATATGGTCACCCGACGGGTTGAACCTTGCTCCTTGCACGCTGGCGCCATCATCGTGGTGCATCGGACCGCAGAGGACGCTGCCTGATCTCGCGTCGCGCACATACAGCGATCCGTCGCGCGTCCATGTCACGAAGGAATTCTCGTCCGGCGAGAGCCCGGCTCCGTCTGCTGGAAACTCTGCGTTCCCACGCACCGTCGCTGGCGCCTCCTTCCCGAACTTCCACAGGCTGCCGGCTCCGAACAATGTCGTCAGCAGGAGCCGCGTTCCCATCTGCGAATACACCGCTGAAGTCACGTGGGTGCCGATTTCCGATTCCTTCAAGAGGTTCCCGCTATTGGCATCCCAAAACCGGAGCTTATCGTTGGTCGTCCAACTCGCAATGATCGTGCCAGCGGGATTGAACCGGATCCCTTCGACCTGGCTTTCGTGCTGGAGGGGAACCGGGTTCCAGTCCCGGGCGGCGCTCCACAGTAGAACCTTCATGCCGCCGGCGGTGGCGACGATCCGCCCGTCCGCGCTGGTCTCGGCCGTGGTAAATGCTGCACCATGCTCTAACGGCGGGGTCGCCGGAGATGCATCGGGAACTCTCCATAACCTCGCGACACCACCGGCGCTGTATGTAAAAGCCAGGGAGTCGCCAGCCACGAAACGCGCGCTTGCTACCGCCGTGTCATGTTTCAGCTCGCCGAGCATGCGTCCCCCCGCGGCCTCCCACAAACGCGCAGTGGAGTCGTCACTCCACGTGAGCACGAGCTGCCCGCGCGAGTCCTCCGACAGCCCTGTGATATTCCCTCTATGGGAGAGGTGGTATTGCGGCCGGATCTCCCTAATCAGTTGCCGGAGCGGAAACAGCGCGTCGTCCCGCAGTTCCTTGTTGCGGGCCGTGTCCGCCGTGGATGCGAACATCTGAGCGGCTCGTAGCCAGTCTGCGTCGCGCACGGCTGCGGCTGCCTGCGCCCAGTAGTTGTCCGCCAGGCGGTCGACCGCGCGGTTTCTCTCGATCAGCGCATATAGCGCGATGGCGGCGAACACGGCGGACAATATGCTCAAAGCCAGGATGCGATTGCGCAAGCGACGGCGCTCATACTCCGCCTGGCGGTCCTTGAGGTTGGGGTACTCGACATCAAGAAGCGGCGCCAGCACCCGCAACACGCCGTCTCCCCGGCGGTACTGATCGTATGGAATCTCCGCAGGGACCTTTTGCGCGCGGAACTCCACGGCAAGCGGTTCGGAACCGGGCTTCGCCAGCCCTTCGGGAAAGGCGGTGTCGCGCACCGGATCGTCGCCCACTGCGAGGACGGCAATGATTCTGGTGGATGCGGGACGGGCGGCGGAAAGTTCGCGAAAACAGGCGATCTCGCGCGGAACCCAGTACGAGTACTGTCTGGCGTTCGGAGAACAGATCACTATGAGCTTTCGCGATTCCGCCAGTTTCTGCCGAATGCTGGCCGGCAGGTCCTCGGACGCGGTGAAGTCCGTTTCGTCACGACAAAGGAGGATTCGTTTGCGCGAGCCGCGCAGCTCGGGTGAAATCGATCGAAACCGCGCCTCAACATCCTGCTGGAGCGCGCGCGCAAAATCCCGGTCCAGACGGCTGTACGCGAGATATCCGTCGTATCGGTAATCCGGCTCGACTTGTGGTTGGCCAATGGAACCGATCATAATTTCCACGCTCGTTCGGCCGTTCGCGCCAGCGCCA
>CATPCN010000309.1 GCA_955652855.1 uncultured Chthoniobacterales bacterium
ACTACGAAGTCGCCCGTATCAACGTGCGGCGTAAAAATCGTCTTCTCTTTTCCGCGGAGAAGATTCGCAGCTTTGACCGCGACTTGGCCGAGGGCCTGATCTTTCGCGTCGATAATCCACCACTTGCGCGGAACTTCGCTCGCTTTTGCAGAAAACGTTTTCATTGGCCGGGAAAGGGCACGGAAATTACGGGACGGGCGCGGCGATGTCAACCCGCGGTGCGCAACTTGATTGGCAGCTTGAACGAGCGCGAATGAGTTCTGGCGGCAAGATCGACATGAAAGAAATGGCGCCCAAGTTGCTTTCTAGAAATTATAATGCGTATCAATCTTTCGATCTTGCTCTTCGGCCTTTCCTTTCATCTTGTTTCCGCCAGCGAGCGCCCGGTCGTCCCGCCCAACGGCGGCGCGATCATTCGTGAGATCAATCTCGCGCGCCAAAATCCCGCGCTGTATGCGACTTTCGTCGAGGAACTGCGTCCCTATTTTCATGATAACGCCTTGTGCTGCCGGGACGCACGATGCGCCGGACACGCGAAGGCATTCGCGCGATCGATGAAGCGTCGCGATTTTTGCGCGGCGCTCAACCGCAACCAGCGTTGAACATATCGCCCGGCATGTGCCGCGCGGCGGCAGATCATTGCGCTGACCAAGCCAACGGCCGGATGGGACACGGCGGAAGCAACTGGAGCAATCCCGGTGGACGCATCAGCCGCTACGGCCGGTGGAGTATCGGTTGGGGCGAAAATATTGCCTACGGCCAGAAAAGTGCGCGCGACATTGTGCTCGCGTTAATCATTGATGACGGCGTTCGCGGTCGAGGTCATCGCAAAAATATTTTCAATCCGACCTTCGCCGTTGCGGGTGCCGCGGTCGGCGCGCATGCGGTCTATCAAACCGTTTGCAGCATCGATTTCGCCGGCGGCTACGTCGAGCGTGGACAATCTGCGTCCGAGTCGCTTTTCGCGCGAAACTTCTAAGTCGCGCGCGAACGTAGCGACGCGGTTACGATTAATCCTCGCCGTGCTCGTCCTTTTCGCCGGCTTTCATCTTGTCGATGACCGGCTGAATGGAAGGATCGGCTTTAAGCAGTGCGGCGTGCATCGCATCGAGAAACTCCTTGTGCGCCTGGCGCATCTTACTGTGCGCGGCTTGCACGGCCGGATCCTGTATCGCCTTTTGATGCGCGGCCCTCATTTTTTCGCGCTCGTCCGGCGAGAGATTCGCGAAACGCTCTCCATGATGCCCGTGCCATCCTTTTCCGGCATCCTTCGAGTCTTCGCCGAATGCGAATGGAACGAACGAAAGAGACGCAGCCAGCATCGACATCGTAACCAATGATCTTATTTTCATGTTGAAGATAGAAACCCGAAGCCGCGCCAAAGTTGCGTTGCTTGCAGAAAAGGGCGCTGGTCATTTTGTTTTCGCGCGCTTAATTCCTTCTCGCGATGTCGAACCCTGCCGCAAATAAAACTGCGATCACTCCGCGGCGTGAGGAGGATTTTCCCGAGTGGTATCAGCAAGTCATTCGCGCCGCTGAACTCGCTGAGCCATCAGACGTGCGCGGTTGCATGGTCATTCGCCCCGGGGGTTTTGGCATTTGGGAAAATATGCAACGCCAGCTCGACGTCATGTTTCGCGCAACCGGACATCGCAACGCGTATTTCCCGCTTTTCATTCCACTGAGTTATTTCGCGAAGGAAGCGGAGCACGTGGAAGGCTTTGCCAAGGAATGCGCCGTCGTCACACACAGCCGGCTCGAAGTCGATGCCGATGGAAAAATGAAACCGGCGAACGCATTGAGCGAACCGCTGGTCGTTCGGCCGACGAGCGAAACAATCATCGGCGCGAGTTATGCGAAGTGGGTGCAATCATATCGCGATCTCCCGATCCTCATCAATCAATGGGCGAATGTCGTCCGTTGGGAAATGCGGCCGCGCTTATTTTTGCGCACGACCGAATTTCTCTGGCAGGAGGGCCACACCGTTCACGAAACCGAAGCGGAAGCACGCGCCGAGACGAAGCAGATGCTCGATGTCTACGAAAAGTTCGTGCGCGATCATCTCGCCATTCCGGTTTACAGCGGCGAGAAATCGGAAAGCGAACGTTTTCCCGGCGCCGTGCAGACATTGTCGATCGAAGTGATGGTGCAGGACCGGAAAGCGATCCAGGCCGGCACGTCGCATTTTCTCGGTCAGAATTTCTCGCGTGCGAGCGGGATTCAATTTCAAAATCGCGAAGGCAAACAGGAGTTTGGTTGGACGACCAGTTGGGGCATGAGCACGCGACTCGTCGGCACCGTCATCATGATGCACGGCGACGACGACGGACTCGTACTTCCGCCGCGCGTCGCACCGACGCATATCGTGATCCTGCCGATCACGCCGAAAGAGGAAACGCGTGCGGCCGTGCTGGAAGCGTGCGAGAAACTCGCGAACGAATTGCGCGACGTTCGTTATGTCGATGTACCGCTCGAGGTCGAAGTTGATCGGAGGGATTTGGGCGGCGGTGTAAAAAACTGGGAGTGGATCAAAAAAGGTGTGCCGTTGCGCGTCGAGATCGGCCCGCGCGATCTCGAGAAAAATTCCGTGGCAGTCTGCCGGCGCGATCAGCCAGTGAAAGCGAAGGAGTTTATGTCGATGCAGGAGTTCGTTCGCCGCGCGAAAGCGATCCTCGATTCAATCCAGGAAAATCTTCTCGATCGGGCGAAAAAGTTCCGCGACGAAAACACACGCGCGATCGATTCGAAAAGAGATTTCTACGATTTCTTTACACCGAAGAATTCGTCGAAACCGGAAATTCACGGCGGCTTCGCGCTGGCACATTGGAACGGGTCGCGCGAAATCGAAAATCAAATTAAGAGCGACCTCAAAGTTACGATCCGCTGCATCCCGCTGGACGAATCCGCGGAATCGGGCCGCTGCATTTTTACGGGCGAACCGAGCACGCGCCGCGTCATTTGGGCGAAATCGTACTAATTATTCCGCTGGTTGACGCGCTGGACAGCGCCGTTTTAATTCCCGAGGTGACGACGGACCTGAAACTTTACAGCCGCGAATGGTGTTCGTGGTGCATTGACGCGAAGGAGTATCTCACCGAGAAGGGTTACCGCTTCGATCTGATCGATGTCGGCAGAGATCGACAGGCCTACGAGGAGATGAAAGAACTTTCCGATCAAACTTACGTCCCTACTCTCGTCGCCGGAGATGAAGTGCTTGCGAATTTCGATACCGATCAGCTCGACAAATTTTTGCGCGAGCATCAGATCGAACCTTAATGCTCTTCGGCCTTTTCCTTACACTTGGCGTTGCTGTTCTCAGCGTCGCCCTGCGTAGTTACCAAACTTCCTTCGCGCAAAAAGCGGGAGCGGTCGGCATTCTCATTTCGTCATTTCTCGCGATTTATTTCGCGACCGGGAGTTGGGTGCTCGGTTTGCTCGCGGCCCTCAGCTGGTTGTTCCTGCCGTGGTTGGAAATTCTCACGCGCATTCGCGCGCTGCGTTTGCCGCGGGAAAAAACGCTGCGGCCGAAAAGCCCGCCATCCTCCGATATTTTTCCGACGCTCAACGAAATTACGCGCGAGATTGAGAACGAAGGTTTCGTCCACGTTAATGACGCCGGTTGGGATTGGGAGGATTACCGCCAGTTTTTCCGGCTTTTTTACAAAGAAGAAGATCGCGCGCAGGCCACAATTTGTTTGAACGAGCAAAACGATCTCTCGTTTTATTACCTGCGAATTTCATCACGCGCGCAGGACGGTATTATCTGGACGACGTGGAATTATCCACTTTCCTACGGATTAAAACTCACGCCGGCATTCCGGATCAATCGGCAGCGGCCGGATGACTCGTTCTGGCAGCTTTATCAAAGTCACAAGGAATTCCTGCGACTCCATCAAGTGGAAACGCGCGTGATTAACCCGATGGATGAAGACCGGATCCAGCTCGAGATTGAAAAAGATTTGCGCGATCAAATCACACACAACATCGAGAAAGGCGTGCTCACGCAAACGCCGGCGGGCGACGTCAAATATTCCTGGCGCGGGATGATTTATCTCTGGTGCCAGTTTCTACTCGATCTGGTGCGCCTGTAGTCGCTGTCGCTGACCGCGATGTCATCCCGAGCGAATGCGAGGGATCTCACGAAGTGTCACGCGTTTTCTAATTTGAGAGATTCCTCGCTCCGCTCGGAATGACACCCAGCGCGGTATAATTATCCGCGCGTCGCGCTTACAATTGTCGATCCAAAAATATGTCGATCTTGCGCGGCAAGCGCGTCAGACCTTCATGATCTCGTTTTCTTTGCGCTCGAGATGATCGTCCACTGATTTCACAAAACGATCGGTCAACTTTTGCACATTAGCCTCGAGATCGTGCAAGCCGTCTTCCGTAAGTTCGCCTGATTTTTGCAATTTCTTCGCTTCATCCATGGCGGTGCGACGATTGTTGCGCACGCGCACGCGCGCTTCCTCCGCCATTTTGCCTAACGAGCGCACGAGATCCTTGCGCCGCTCTTCCGAAAGCTCCGGAATCGGAAGCCGAATAATTTTTCCATCGACCGCTGGCGTGATTCCGATTTTCGATTCGCTGAGCGCTTTCTCGATGTCGCGCACCGTGCCCGCGTCGAACGGTTGCACTACGAGCAGCCGCGGCTCCGGCGTCGTGATGAGCGCGAGCTGTTTTAATTTCATGGTCGAGCCATAGGCTTGCACGTTCACATTTTCCACGAGTGCCGGCGAAGCCTTTCCCGTGCGCACCGCGGAAAATTCGTGCACCATGTAATCCACGCTTTTTTCCATGGCCATTTCGGCTTCGAGAAGAATGTCGTCGCTGCTCATACGGCAAATTTTATTGAAGCGCCCTCAATCGCAAACCATCGTCCCGACTTTTTTCCCCAGGAGGATGTCGCGAATGTTGCTCGGATGATTCATATCGAAAACGACAATCGGGATTTTGTTGTCCATACAAAGACTGAACGCGGTTGAGTCCATCACTTTCAGTCGCTTGGTCAACGCTTCGCCGTAAGTGATGTGTTCATAACGCTTGGCTTTTGGATCGACAGTGGGATCGCGATCGTAAACGCCGTCAACTTTTGTCGCCTTCAAAATAATGTCGGCGCGAATCTCGCTCGCGCGCAACGCGGCCGTTGTGTCGGTGGAAAAATAAGGATTGCCCGTGCCGGCGACGAAAATGACAACGCGCTTAAGTTCCAAATGACGAATGGCGCGGCCGAGGATAAACGGCTCGGCCACATTTTTCATTTCGATTGCAGTTTGCACGCGCGTCTCAACGCCGAGTTGCACCAGTGCGCTTTGCAATGCCATGCCATTGATCACGGTGGCGAGCATGCCCATGTAATCCGCGGTCGTGCGGTCCATTCCGCGATCGGCCGCGGCCAGACCGCGCCAAATATTTCCGCCGCCGATCACCACTGAAACTTGCACGCCAAGATTGCGCGCTTCCTTGATGCGCTCGGCGATTTCACGCACGACCGGCGGGGAAATGTTTTCGCGTCCGCCGCGCTCACGCAACGCTTCGCCGCTCAATTTGAGAACGATGCGTTTGTACGCGGGAGCTTCCGTCTTCATGGTCAGCAAGATCAAACAGAACGGCGCGCCATTTTGAAAGCAAAATGGTATAGGGAGCGTGTCATCCCTTATTGGGCGATTTGCAAACGATCTGGAAATCCGCGCGCGAATTCGCTCGCGCTCATCCGTCGTCTTCCCTCGAGTTGCACTTCGCGTAACGAGAGCGCGCGATCTTTTGTGGCGACGATGATTTCATCTTTATCGGCGCGAACGATTTCGCCGGCCCTGCCGTTAAGATCGACAATTTTTGCGCCGAAAATTTTCAACTTGGACTCGCGGCCCGCACTATCAATCAGCCGCGCGAACGCGCCCGGCCACGGATTGAACGCGCGAATTTTTGGCTCGATGATTTCCGCTGGTTCCGACCAATCAATTTTTCCATCGTCGCGATTTAACTTCGGCGCATAAGTGGCAAGCGCGTTGTCTTGCGGAATGCGCGGCGCATTTCCAGCGGCAAGCAGTCGCAACGACTCGCGCAAAGCGTCCGGCGCAATTTCGGCGAGCCGATCGTGCAACGATCCGCCGGTGTCGTTAGGCGATATGTCGATCTTGCGCTGCAAGAGCATATCGCCCGTATCGAGTCCTTCAGCCATGTACATCACGGTGATTCCCGTCTCGCGATCGCCTGCGACGATCGCGGCTTGGATCGGCGACGCGCCGCGATGACGCGGGAGCAGCGATGCGTGCAAGTTCAGACAAGCGACCCGCGGAATCTCGAGCACCGCACTCGGTAAGATTTGGCCATAGGCCATCACCACGATGACATCCGGTGCGAGCGCGCGAATTTCTTCGATTGCATCTCGATCCTTGATGCGCGCCGGTTGCAAGATCGACATGTTTTTTCCAGCGAGCGCGGCTTTGATCGGCGGCGGCGTGATTTTTTGATCGCGGCCAGTCGGTTTGTCCGGTTGTGTGACGACGCCTACGAGGTCGTGCTCTTTCGAATCGAGCAGCGAATGCAAGACCGGGATTCCGATTTCGCCCGTCCCGATGAAAACGACGCGCATCGCGCGTTAATGCAGCAAAGTTTGCGCAGACATGCGTCGCGGACGCCGCGCGTTCATCGCTCGCGCCGTCAATTTATCGCCGGCGGTCACTTCGCGTTGACCAACCGATGAGGCGCAATCGGTGCAGAGATAATCGAAAATTTCTTTGTCCGGCAGGACTAGGAGCAGCCGCTCGCGCACCGGCATCGCGGCTTTGCATTGTTCGCAATAGAGGCTGGACGCGGTGAAATTTTCAAACTGCTGCTGGCTCATCGTGGCCATCCACACCGTTCAAGCTGGCGAGGATATCGAACAAAACTTTCGACGGCGGCTGCGTCGCGTCAACCACCGTGATCATTTCTTTTCCGTAATGGCCGAGCACCGGCTTCGATTCGCTTTCATAAGTGTCGAGACGTCGTTGAATGACCGACTCGTTCGCGTCATCGAGGCGATTGTCTTTGAGCGCGCGCTTTTTCAATCGATGAAACAGGGTCTCGCGATTTGGACAGGAAAGATGGAAAACTTTTTTCACATCGATCATCTCCTCCATGATGTTGGCCTGGCCGACATTTCGCGGAATGCCATCGAGCACGAGCGTATCGATGTCCGGCTTGAATTTGTGCGCGTCGACTGCGGCGTCGATGGCTGCCTTCCAGAGCTCGACAGTAATATCGTCGGGCACCAGCCGGCCATTGCTCGAGTATTCCAAAAATGCCTGGCCCACTTTCGTGCGCGTGTCGATGGAGCGGAAGACGTCGCCGCAGGGACAATGAAAAAAGCGCGGAATTGTTCCCAACGTTTTTCCTTGCGTGCCTTTGCCGCTGCCGGGCGCCCCGAAGAGGATGAAGGTTTTGTATTTCATGGGCGGAATCGTTTATATCGCAAAGAGCGCCGCTCTCACAACCTTAGAGATGGCTTCGGAAACCGTGCCGCTTATTTTCTAGCGGTGACTGGATCGACATTGACCCGTCGGCCTGAGCGATCGAAGCGCACGTTGCCGTCAACCAGCGCGAAGATCGTGTAATCGCGCCCGAGCCCGACATTTTTGCCGGGAAGAAATTTCGTGCCGCGCTGGCGAATGATGATGTTGCCGGCAACGACAAGCTCGCTGCCAAATTTTTTCACGCCCAGCCGTTTACTGACGCTATCGCGTCCGTTCTTGACGCTACCTTGTCCTTTTTTATGAGCCATGGCTTAAGAGGCTTTCTTCGATTTCAAACTGATGCTTTTAATCTTCACGCGCGTCAGCTTTCGCCGATGCCCGACCGTGCGATGGTAACCTTTGCGCCGCCTGAACTTAAACGCGATGACTTTTTTGTCTTTGCGTTGCTCGACGACTTCGCCCGTCACCTTCGCGCCAGAAATCAGCGGATCACCGTGCGTTAGCTTACCGCCGTCGGCGTACATTAAAACATCGCCGAACGTGGCTGTCTTTCCCGCTTCCACGTCGAGAAGATCGACATCAATCGTGTCGCCCTCCGCGACGCGATATTGCCGGCCACCGGTTTTGATGATTGCGTAAGTCATACGAAGCGAATTTTTCTGGGGAAAAGCCGCGCAAATTCACACACATCGACTCCTTCCGCAAGTCCAAAGCGGCAGGCTTATCCGCTTTCAGAGATGATCAACACGATTTCGCCTTTCGGCGGATGCGTGACGTAGTGCGCGAGTAGTTCGCTGGCGTTGCCCCGGCGAAACTCTTCAAACTTCTTTGTCAGCTCACGCGCGACGCAGAGTTGTCGATCCGGCATTATCTCGATGCAAGCCGTCAGCGTTTTCGCGAGTCGATAAGGCGATTCGAAAAAGATTGTCGTGTCTTCGCGTTCCGCAGCGGCGCGCAATTCGCGTTCCCGTTGTCCGCTTTTCATCGGCAAAAATCCGCGGAAGCAAAATTTTTCCATCGAGAATCCGGAGCCAGCCAGTCCGGTCAGGATTGATGAGGGGCCTGGAATAATTGTGAATGGCAATTCGCGCTTGATGCATTCGCGAATGAGTCGGGCGCCGGGATCGGAAAGTCCTGGCATCCCCGCGTCCGTCATCAGCGCGACGCTTTCGCCCGCGGCGATCCGCTCGACAAGCTGCGCGGTGCGCATCGCTTCGTTGTGCTCGTGATAACTGACAAGCGGCTTTTTGATTTCGAAATGCTTCAGCAGCATTCCGGAGTGGCGCGTGTCTTCGGCCGCGACAAGATCGACATGTTTTAGAACTTCGAGCGCGCGGAGTGTGATGTCGCCAAGATTTCCGATCGGCGTCGCGACGACGTAGAGCATGCTGGATCATCGGATCAGAATCCGTTTTGCGCTATTCGATTGCGTGTCAGACGAAAAAGACGCGTTTCGCACAGAGCCACGGTGCCGGTGTGAAACGAATTAACTCAATGAACAGGAGACTTATGAAACTAAGCATTTATCTATTAGCCCCGGCATTGTGTGCGTTAGCTGGTTGCGCGGACGAAGCGCCGCCGGTGACGACGAGTACCACGGTCACACGCGAGGTCACGACAACGGGCCCGACAACGCAGATGGTCGCGCCGAATATGGTCGTGACACAGGCTCCGCCGGCGGTCCGGGTGGAAACACAGACGGTTTCGCCGGGGCCAACCTATGTATGGACACGCGGTCACTGGCGCTGGACCGGGAACAATTACGTCTGGGTGTCCGGTGCATGGGTTGCTCGTCCGAGAACCGCGGCTGTCTGGGCGGAAGGCCACTGGGCGCAGCGTGGGAACGGTTACGTCTGGATCGCAGGCCACTGGCAATAGATCGACAAGACTATTTTTGTTGCTGGAGAAACAGCAACAGCGCATTTAATTAGTTTAAACGCGCGATGAAACCGGTGTGTGAACACGGCCCCAAGGCAAAGCGGGGCTTTTCACACACCGAATGTTTCTTTCAATCCGGAGAGTGGCACAGCCGCTGGTCATCGGGCGACGAAGACGGCGGCCCCGGCTTCCGCAATTTTCACAATCTAAGTCGCGAATACTTCACCGAATCGGCGCGTGAACGCGCGACGGAAATGGCGGTTTTTGTTTTGATGATTCTCGCTTCGGCGTGGCCCGTCATCTACATGGTGGTGACGGTGGTGACGCTGCTGTGGAAGGGGCGCGCCGGCCTTTCGTGACGCGGACACGCACGATCGCCAGCGAGAATGTCGATCTTGTCCGCGCCTAACGCCGCGGCGACAAAAATTCTTCGCGATACTGCGGCGTTTCTTCCGGCGCGAAGCCGTGGCGCATGATGTTTTCGGTGACGACGCGCGGCAGCAAAAATTGGAGGAGATAATCTTCGCCGCCGGCTTTCGTTCCGCCGCCGCTCATTTTGAATCCGCCGAACGGATGACGGCCGACGACCGCGCCGGTGCAGGAGCGATTGATGTAAACGTTTCCCGCGACAAGCTCCGCTTTGACGCGCTCGATGTTCGCGGGGCTGCGTGAGAAGAACCCACCGGTTAACGCGTAATC
>CATPCN010000310.1 GCA_955652855.1 uncultured Chthoniobacterales bacterium
CCCACAAGCAATAGAACGCGTGCGCAACTTGCTCCGCCGAATTATCCGGTGCGCCATGACGAAATTCGAAGTGGCGGAACGGCAGAGCAAAAGAGGTGGTAACCGGATAATTGCGCACTCCCGTGTCCGCCACCTGGTTCCAACCGATTGCGGGTAAACAGACGTCTGGCCGGTGCAAGTTGGCCAGAAGCGCGCTGTTTCGGCCGGGGTTCCAGCGGAAAAGATATAAAAGGCAAGTAATCGTTTTGGAGGGCGCGGGATTCGATGTGGCTGGCGAACTCGCGGCGGGCCACGTCCAGGAAGCCGCATCTCCTTGATCGAAACGAAGCTGGCGGCGCACTTCTTCGTCAATCTTCAGTTCGCGAAAATTGGGCCACGCCTTTGGCCATTGCACGTTCCAGCGAGCGGTGGCGACAAGATTGCTCTCGTGCATGCGATACCAAAAATGAGCGCCGAGCTCGACCGCTACGATCCAGCAAAGGGCGAAAACAAGGTAAGAAGTAGGAAAAGACCACGGCGCGACAGGACTCTGTAAAGGCAGCCGTGTCGGCTGCAACTCCTCCATGGGCGCAGGCGGCACGCCTGCCACTACAGCATCAGAGTGCTTCTTCCCGCCAAGCAAATACGCGAGACCAAGGGTGCCAATAAAAACAAGCGCGACGATGGTGTATCCGGCGAGGTTGTGCCAGCGGCTGACTTGCGAGATATTTTCCGTGGCCGCGATCCAGACGAGAAAAACTGCTCGACAAAGATTCGCGGCGAGTGCAATCGCGATTGCACCGGCAACAAGCACCAAGCGACGGAAAATCGACAGCCGTTTTAGTTCGCCGAAAAGCAAGCCGATCATCAGCGCGGTCTGCAACGAACGCACGCCGCTACACGCTTCGTTCACACCGACAAGTCCGCTGCTCACCCGGATGAGGTTTCCTTCCAGTTGAGTGGGAATTCCAAGCAGGGTGACCGTTTCCGCGGCCACGGCGGCAACCACGCGCATCAGACCTTGAATGATGGGAACTTCGATTGGCGTCACCCACGGAACTGCGACGAAAAAGAATGCGATCGGAAAAGCGAAATGGCGAAGCCACGGCCTTCCGCCCGCCGACCATATATACAGGAGGGTCAGCGTCGCGACCGAGGCGGTGTGGATCCAACCGAGCGGTCGCCACTCCGGCGTTCCGATTTCAAAAAGACGGATCGGCAGAAGCAAAAGAAGCGCGGCCAGGCCGATGATCGCTGCAACCAAACGACTTCTGACTTCTAACTTCTGACTTCTAACTTCTGGCGCCGGCCGGTCTTGCCAGCGGAGCCAAAAAAGATAGAGGGCAAAAAAGGGAACGAACCATCCGTAATTGTATTGTTCGTTGACCGACCATTCGCCGCTGAGCTGATGCCAAAGGAGGCACCAAAGTACCGCGAAAAAGGAAGAAGACAGGATCAATTGCGCCGGGCGATGCCTAAGCGATGACGGCCTGCTTTCAGCAAGTGTATGCGCAGTTATCAAATCTTGCACGAATCACGAAATCTTACCTCGTTGAAATGTAAAGCGAACATAGAGCTTTTAAACACTGCCGGCCAGGAGCCAACACGTCTTTTCGAAGCTAACGCGCTGCTTCGGTCTTGAACACCGACCCCCACCTTGACTCACGCGGGTTGATGTGGGATAATCCCACAATGACATTGACGGCAGACGCAAAGAAAAGAGTCGTGCTTCCTGGTGCTGCACCAGGTGACGTATTCGCGTGCGACCAAAAAGAGCAGGAACTCGTCATCAGACGAATACATCGTGCCGTGCCACGGAGAAAGCGGACCAGGGCCGAAGTTTTGAAAGCGATAAGGCAATGGAAAAGTGTTCCGAATATTCGTTGGGATGAGCTCCGGAGTATCACGCGAGAACTATGATTCTACTCGATACGAATGTTATTATCGATGCGCATTACGGCCCAAGGAACGATCGAGTTCGTGCGAGGAACCTGATTTCGTCGGCGATCATCGAGGTGGGGGCCGCAATCAGTTCTGTCACTTTGGCCGAATTGTATGCCGGTCCAGAGCGGCGCGATGAAATTGAAGAGGACATGCGGCAGGCTGGCATCGCGATATTGGATCTACCGGTTGCTGCCGCAGCCATCTGCGGGCGCGCCTACAGGCGGTATCGGCTTGCCCGCAGAAAATCGGGTGGGGGACAGGCACCAAGCGTGCCGTTGCCTGATTTCTTCATCGGCGCGCACGCGGAGTTGATGGGTTGGAAGCTGGCCACGCGCGACGTAATCCGCTACCGCATCTATTTCCCCGCAGTCGAACTAATCGAGTCGGCGACAGTCCCGTGATCGAGTTCAGGGTCTCGCTTGTCTGTGACCTACGACAACGTCTGAACACTGCTTCAATGCGCCTCCCACAGTCGCGCTGATCGCTCGTGAGTAACCTGGATTCTTGGACAATCGTCTTGAACGATTGCCGATCTTGCCGTCGAGTAAGGTAGATGGCCACGGTGATTGTCACGGGCTCTGCGGGATTGATTGGCTCAGAAACG
>CATPCN010000311.1 GCA_955652855.1 uncultured Chthoniobacterales bacterium
GGTCGTGGCCTACCAACTCGCCAAGGCTAGCGTGAACGCGCTGATCTCGCGCAACGCGACGTTTGGCGCGCTGTTGTTCTCGGATCTGTCGAACAAGCTCAGCGCGCTGGCGCAGCGCCACAGCCAGCGCGAAATGCAAGCGCTGACGATGTCGCGCGTCGAAGAGGCATTCCTGCGTCCGGCGCATGTCGTCGACGGCGGCACCGATATCGTCGGCGTTGCCACGGTGATGCAGGCGCAGCGCACCAGCAGCGTGCTGGTGCGCGACGGCGAACGGCTCGGCATCTTCACCAACACCGGGCTGCAAAGGGCGATCGTTGACGGTCGACGGCTCGACGCGCTCGCGGTGCGCGATTTGGCAAACTTCGAACTGGTGACGATCGCGCCCGACGCGCCGCTGTTCGACGCACTCGCGCTGATGATCCAGCACCAGGTGCACAGGCTGGTCGTCGCCGAGGGTGATCGGATTGCCGGGTTACTCGAGCAACTCGACTTGTTGAGCTTTCTGTCGAACCATTCTTATCTCATCACGGTGCAGATCGTCCAGGCGCGGGATCTCGACGCGCTTCAGGCCGCGGCCGTAAAGATCACGCGGTTTGTCGCACTGCTGTACCGCGGCGGCACGCGCGTTAGCCAAATCGGCAAGCTGGTTCAAGCGCTGAACGCCAAACTGTTCGAGCGCGCTTGGCAGCTGATCGCTGACCCCGAGGTGCTGGCAAACAGCTGCCTGTTCGTGATGGGCAGCGAGGGGCGCGGCGAGCAGCTCCTCAAGACCGATCAGGACAACGGCCTCATTGTGCGCGACGGCGCGCCGGCGAACGTGGCCGCGGTGGCTGAGGCTTGTCGGCGTTTCTCGCTGGCGCTGCGTGATTTCGGTTACCCCGACTGTCCCGGTGGGATCATGGTGAGCAATCCGGCCTGGCGCCGCAGCGCGAGTGAGTTCGCGGTTACCGTGCGCAACTGGCTGCTTCGCCCCGACCCCGAAGGGCTGATGGCGCTGGCGATTTTCATCGACGCGCACGCGGTCGCGGGAGACGCTTCGCTGCTGGCCAGCGTGCGCGCCGAGGTCGATCAACTCATCGCGACTGACGATGCGCTGCTCGGTCGCTTCGCTGCAGCTGTCGACTCGTTCCCCGATGAATCCGGCGGCTGGTGGAACCGCCTGCTGCTGGTCGGCGAGCACGACAAGCAAACGCTCGACCTCAAGAAGACCGGCATTTTTCCGATTGTGCACGGCGTGCGCAGTCTGGCCTTGCGCGACCACGTGCAAACTTGCGGTACGGTGTCCCGGCTCGACGCGCTGGTGGCGGCCGGCCGCCTGCCCGCCAAGTTTGCGACCGATCTTTCCGACAGCCTGAACTTCATGATGGGACTGAAACTGAAGGCGGGGCTTGCCGAGATTGACGTCGGGCGGACGGTGAGCGGCGGTGTATCAACCGATCGGCTGAGCAGCCTGGAGCGCGACCTATTGAAGGATGCGCTCGCGGTGGTCAAGCGCTTCAAAGCGCTCGTGCGCCACCAGTTCCACCTGGATGCGACGTGAGGCTGCGATGGCTCGAGCCGCTGCGTCGCGGTTGGCTCCTTTATCACCTTACCGATCCGCATTTCGCGTTCATGTACGACGCGCCGCCCGAAGGTGAATGGGTCACACTGGACTGCGAGACCACCGGGCTCGACGTGCATCGCGACCAGATCATCTCGATTGGCGCGGTGCGAATCGTCGGCAGTCGTCTGCTGACGAGCCAGCGACTTGAAATGCTCGTGCGGCCCGAACGCGCACTGAAGCCCGACAGCGTGCGTGTACATCGGCTGCGCGAGCGCGACGTTGCGCAAGGCCTGCACCCCGAGATGGCGATGCGGCGCCTGCTGGATTTCATCGGCAGCCGGCCGCTCGTCGGCTACTTCCTCGAGTTCGACGTCGCGATGCTCAACCGCGAAATATGGCGACTCCTCGGAGTGCGCCTGCCGCAGGCGAAGATCGAGGTCTCGGCGATGTACTACGACTTCAAGAATCGCCAGTTGCCGGCCCACCAGCAGGGCGGCACCATCGATCTGCGCTTTGCGACGATGATGAGCGACCTCGGGTTGCCGCTGCGCGACGCGCACGATGCGCTGAACGACGCCGTGATGGCCGGGCTGGCGTTCGTGAAGCTGCGGCAATTGTTGGGAGGCCGATAAGGCAATCGCGGCGAATGTCGGCGAGAGATCCCCTATTCTTGGCCGGAATACCAAGTCTTGACAGAAGTTTCGAGCTTTCGAAGCGACAAGGCTCCAGCGATTCGGTTGTCGCCACGCTCGCCCAATTTGAATGCGCGGAACGATGGCAAAGCGTCGGCGACGAATGTCAATCGAAAGTGATTCCGCGTTGGCAAAAGACGCTGCATCGTGCGTCGGATATCGCGCATCATCATCTCGAACGGAATCCAATGCGCCCACCGAATTCGCCCGCCGTTGCCGGCCAAAGCCGATAACAGCGATACTCCAGAAGCCGGATATTCATGCTTCTGAGCGCTACCGAATACGTGCAGGGTCACCCATTCCAGGCCTCTCGGCTCCGCCGGTGGTGACAATGGGTTGGTGCATTGATATTTCGCTAGTCGACCGTTCCAACGCAGGTGTTCTCGATCACCCCGCCGCTGATCGATAGAACAAATCAATCGATCCGATAGGATCATTCAATTTTATATATGCGGCGCTCGCGATGATAATTGCCCTCGGCTCGTTAAACCGAAGGAGCATCCTGTGTCTGATTCGAAAATCCTCACTACCGAGAGCGGTGCTCCGGTCGAGAACAACCAGCAATCGCAGACGGCCGGCCCGGCAGGCCCGATCCTCATGCAGGATCACGCCCTGATTGAGAAGCTAGCGCGCTTCGATCGCGAGCGGATTCCGGAACGCGTCGTGCACGCGCGTGGCTCGGCTGCGTACGGTGTGTTCGAGGTGACGCACGACGCCACAAAGTGGACCAAGGCGAAATTCCTCTCTTCCGTCGGCAAGAAAACGGAAACGTTCCTGCGCTTTTCAACCGTTGCGCTTGAACTCGGCTCCGCCGACACCGTGCGCGACCCGCGCGGCTTCGCGGTCAAGTTCTACACGGAAGACGGCAACTACGATCTGGTTGGTAACAACACGCCAATTTTCTTTATCCGGGACCCGCTCAAGTTTCCGGATTTCATTCACTCTCAAAAGCGCGATCCCTACACGCACGTCCAGGAACCGAATAATGCTTGGGACTTCTTTTCGCA
>CATPCN010000312.1 GCA_955652855.1 uncultured Chthoniobacterales bacterium
AAGCGAAACGCCGTATTCGGTGGATCACCCCCGAGCAAGCGCGAGCGCTGGTGTCGGAATTGCCGCCTCATCAACGAGAGATCGTCATCTTTGCGTTGGCGACAGGACTCAGGCAAGCCAATGTGGTTGAGTTGACCTGGTCACAGGTTGATCTCAAACGGGGCACGGCTTGGGTCTACGGCGACAAAGCGAAGGGCAAAGAGGATATCCACGTGTCGTTAAGCAGTGTGGCCTTGGCAGTTGTGCGGCGTCAGCTCGGGAAGCACCCCGAGCGCGTATTCACTCATCGCGGCAAGCCGCTTAGATGGGTAAATACGCAGGCGTGGCGGGCTGCTCTCAAGCGCGCCGGCATCGAGAACTTCCGCTGGCACGATTTGAGGCACACCTGGGCAAGCTGGCACGTGCAGAACGGCACGCCTCTTTACGATCTACAGGAGATGGGCGGCTGGAAGTCGGGGTTGATGGTACGAAGGTACGCTCATCTTGCGCCGGCAAATTTGGCGAAGCATGCGCAAGTGGTCGGGACGCTGCTCGAGGGCACAAATCTGGCACAGCTTCCGGATGAGGGAGCGGCTAGTTGAGGCTAACCGCTTGATTTACTGGTAGGCCGTGCCAGACTCGAACTGGCGACCAACGGATTAAAAGGGCGAAATCAAAGAAATCCGAATAATTCCCGAACGATGTTATTTGTTGTGCAATCAAGGAGCTGGGACGAGAAGCTGAGCCGACGAAGGCCCCATGAATTCCCGCCTTTTGCCTACTTTTCCACGCACGATTACACAAGAATTACACAAACGCGGAAGCTAAACGGCAAGATGCGGTGGGTCTGGGCCCACCGCGTTCCTGTGTCACATCGTGGTTATCCGCGTCTCCAACCTTGGCGCACTGCGATATTGCTCTAGGTCCTTAGCCCTGAGCTCTTCGATCTTCGAATAGTCGATCGAGCCCCTGCGCCAGAAGCGCGTCACAGTCACACCACCCCCCGCTTCACTCGAGTGGCTCGTGAGCGCGACGAGCCGTCCCTTCGCCTCATCGAGCGTTCTTTGCACCTGGTCCGCAGCCCTTCGCGCTTCGACGTAAGCTTGCGCAGCCTCCGCCCACTCGGCATCGTCGCGCTGGCGGATGTCACCCTTCGTGAGCGGTGGTGGGGACTTCGAAGCTACGAACGCTGCGAACGCGTCCCAGCCCTCGCGGATCCGCGGCCACGTACTCGGATCGGGCGCGATTTCAAGCAACAACCCGTCGGCACCGTCGAAGACGTAGACGTCCGCTACTTCGGCCTTCGCCACCATCAGCTGGTGCTGCACCTGGTACTGGTAATGCTCGGGCAAGCATCCCTCCGCGACGGTCTTCCACAACGTCGACTCGCGCCCTTTCACCGGACACTTGATCTCCAGCATTCTCTCGCCGCCCAGCGTGATGCCATCCAAGCTCGCCGAGTATTCGCCCTCAACCAGCACCAGCGGTTGCATCACGTGGCCCGTAAGAGCCTCGTATGCCGCCCGCGCTTGCGGCTCGAGCTGGTGCCGTGGAGCATCGCAGCCGTGACCTCCGGTTCGATGAGTCCGAGCTTGTATTGCCACAGCTGATACGGTGTCTGCCACGGCGAAACCCCCAACACCACGGGGGTCTCGCTCGCATTGCGGTGCTTGCGCCGATGCTCGTGCCACTCCGCACTCCCTTGCATCAGTTTGACGATGTTCATGCCGCCCTCCTTTGTTTCTCCAGCGACGTAATCGCCCGGCTGGCCGAGTGGCTGCTGAGCTCAGCCAGCGCGGCCACGCCGAAGTAGTCCAGAACCTTGCCGAGGTCGCTGCCGGTCTCGTCGATCAACCGCTCGATGTACCGCAGCTGCGCCGGCGTTATCCGCGGACCGCCGATTGGTGTGGTCGGCGCCTTCGGTGGCGTAGGCTTGGCCTCCTCGCCTTCGGGCAAATCCTCGCCGGCATAGACGTACAGGCCGAGACCGTGCAGCGCGATGGCTTTAACCAGGCAGCGCTGGATGGAGGTATTCACGTCGAACGCCGTGGGCTCGAAGATGGGCTGGTTCTTGCCATCCAGTACCGGGTGGATTTGGGACAGCGTCACGCCCTGTACGGTCACCGCAACTTCGACGAAGTAGCCGGTCTCGGTCTTGAGGTAGGGCAGCCCGTCGAAGCGACGGACGTCCCAAGTTGCGGCGGGATCCGCAAGGCGCAGCTGCGCAACCGCGAACGGCCACGATAGGTAGTTGAAGCTCCCCTTCTTTTCCAGGTGCTCCGAGACGTTCAGTTGGTTCAGGCGTGCGAAGTAGTTGTCCATCGATTGCTCCTTGAGAAATGAAAAGCCCCGCGAGTTGCGCGGGGCGTTGGCGGAAATAGGTCGTGCGGCTCAGGCCATCACCTGCTCGGCGACCGGATTGGTGAGCTTGATCAGATGGTCAGCCGCGCGCTGCGCTTGTGCCGATGCCGTGAAGATCGCCCGCTTGTCGTTTCGCAGTACTCGCAGCCAGCTCTGTAGATAGCCGGCATGGCGCAGCTCGCCATCGATGCGGCAATGCGCGCACAAATAAGCCGCCCCCATCTCGGCGATGAGTTCTTCAGCTGCGTACGCCTCGTCGCCGAAGCGACCGGCGAGGCTGCGATTGCAGCGACTGGGATGACCGGTCCAGTGCGTGAGCTCGTGCAGCGCGACGTTGTAGTAGCCCGCCGCGTTGGCGAAGGCTGCCGGCGGCGGCAAGTGGATCTCGTCCGTGGCCGGATGGTAGAAGGCCCGTGCTCCACCTTGCCGAAAGCGCGCCTCGGACATCAGCATGACTTCTTCGGCGCGTGCTTTGGGTTCCCAGGTCGGCATGGTTCCCTCGACGTACTGCGAGCCGAGCCCTTCGATCTGCGCTACGTTGAAAACGGTGTATGCCTTGAGCAGCGGGTAGACCCTTGCGGGTAGTTCTGGCGGATCGTCGTCCTGCGGAAAGACTTCGGCGACCGCGCCCACCTTGCGCAGCTGCCAGAACACCACGGGAGTGCCTTGCTCGCCCTTGCGGACGTGGCCGCCGAGCTCGAGGGCTTGGCGATAGGTGACCCAGCGGTTCACCGGGTACCCGTGGTTCGCGGCTTCGAGCGACAGCAGCGTGAAGTTGACGCCGCGATACGTACGGTGGGTCTGGGCGTTCGTCGGCAACGCATCGGGGATGGTGGACCAAGGGCGCACCCAGGGTGGCGCACCGCGTTCGAGCGCGTCGACCATGCGATCGGTGACAGTTTGGTAAAGGTCGTGCATGTCGGATCTCCAATGAAAACGCCCCGGTCGGTCATAGACCGCCGAGGCGCGTGAGTGAGAGTGGTGAAGCTAGTAACGGATGTGTATACGTCCTGGTACGTAGACGCCGTGATCGATGTAGCCAATCCACCAGCGCAGTAAGCTAGTCATGCCGCTGCACATCATTCCGGCCACAGCAGCAGCCATAACTCCACTGAAAGTTCCCCAGTGCAGTGCATAGGCAACGACGCTGACGGTGAGATCGAGCGCTAGCGGATAGTTGAGAAGCTTAAGTAGCGTACGTCTTGGCAGCTTCCAGAACAGGAACGCCAGGCCGAGAAATATGATGACCCCGCTCTCTATAATCATCGCAAGTACCACTTCGAACGCCGAACGCTGTTCGTAGCGTTCAGCTTGTTGCGGACCAGGTTGAGGCTGATCGAACCGGCCGCGCGATAGCGCCGGGCAGCAATGGCGTCAACGATGTCGGTAAAGCACAAGCACTTGAGCATGGTCGTCTCCGGTCAGGTGAATGAACTGCGAAGAAGACGAGACCAGCGCCGCGCAAGCGGCGCAAAGAAAAAGCATTCCTCTTTGCGCTGGCGGGAAGAGACTCCTTACTGGTTCAGGAAAGACGAAACCCGAAGTACCAGGGTACGTGGAGCAAAAGGGACACCCTCGTCGGCGACGAACAAGCAGATCCAAAACAAAATATTTTAGGATTCTGCGTACTGAGCTCCCGCGCGACCAAGATCGGCGAGTAGCTGGAGTGAAGAGCTAGGAGTGCCGGTCGATTTAGATGTCCTGATCGGAATTGGACCTGACAACGATGTCCGATGACGCTGCGATGAATTCTATTAGCGACCGAGT
>CATPCN010000313.1 GCA_955652855.1 uncultured Chthoniobacterales bacterium
GGGTTGGTAAGAAAACTTAAAAGGTCTCCGTGCGGGGTTGGTTTGTTGGGGAAAGGGTCGCCGCACGGAGACCAGTTGCATTGTTGACTAGATAGACGAGTTTCTGTTCGCGTTGGTTCCCAAGAAAATTTAGCCGACTGACACTCGCGTCCCGCGTGCCGAATTTCCAGTTTTTTGCCAGGATCGAAATCAGTTGATTCGGTGGTGTGTTTATCATGGGATCATCGAAAATTGTGATGACATGACCCCGGTCGAAAGGCGCCCGAAGGAGAACTATGTGAAGAAGCTCACGCTGTCGTTCTGGCTCGCACTCGCGGCGGCCGGTTTTTTTGTTATTCAGACCGCGGCTCCTCCAAAATAGCCAAGCCCGCTAATTCTCCGATCAGGTAGCTCTCCCACGCCAGCATTCCCAGACCGGGTATACTGGACACACATAACAAGATTCTAAAGGCCTGTTCTGGAGAAAATGGGACAAGCTTACTCTAGGAGCGATTTGATGAAGCGAGACTATTTTAGCGGTTTGGGAATTGTGGCCCTGATGTTGTTGGGCTCGAGCCTGGGTTATGGCCAACAGGCGAAATTGCATGTTGACGATGACGGGAAGATGATCCCGGCTCATGAACAGCACCATACGAAAGCCGGCAGAAAAGTAAGTTGGGTGCGCCACAGCGGCTCTTCCAAGCCGTGGCACGTCAAATTCACCGGCGAGAGCCCGTGCAAGGAAGGACAGGAATTTGGCTCCGATGGCGTGAAGACCTGTACGGTTAGCGTCGCCTGTAAGGCCGCCGGCGATACGGGCTGCAAGTCGTACAAGTATGAGAGCGCGACCGGTCCTAACAGCACACCACACGATCCGGAAATCATCGTCGACCCGTAAGCGCCGCGGCCAAGCCGCACCGGGGTGCTGTTTCAATTACCTATTGACAATCTTGACCCGCCCAGCGGGCCTGGCCGGCTAAAAGCCGGCCGCGGGCAGGATTGCCCGCCCCACCAGGCCTCACCATCGATCGCGCCAGCAGCGCGTTGCTCAAATGGATATTAGTACAAAAGGAATGGATATGGTTGGCCGGACCATTTCGCACTACGAAATTCTGGACAAGCTGGGGGAAGGCGGGATGGCGGCGGTCTACTGCGCCCGCGACCTGCGGCTGGACCGGCTGGTGGCTCTTAAGGTCCTGCCCATCGAACAGATGGCCAATCCTCAGCGGCGGGATCGCTTTATTCAGGAAGCAAGAGCTGCGTCGGCTCTGAATCATCCCAACATCATTACCATCTACGAAATCGAAACCATCGATGGCGTGGATTACATCGCGATGGAGTTCGTGCGCGGGAGTACGCTGCGCGACCTGATCCCGGCAGGTGGCATGGAAGTTTCGCGCGCGCTGGAGTACGCCTCACAAACCGCCGCGGCGCTCGCGGTTGCGCACAACGCCGGGATCATTCACCGCGACATCAAGCCGGCCAACATCATGGTCACCGGTTCGGGATTGGTGAAGTTGCTGGATTTTGGACTGGCGCGGGTGGAGCAGGCAGCCATCGACGAATCGGCTCCCACCGGAACAATTTCGCCACGCTATCTAACGCGGCCAGGCGCTATCCTCGGCACGGCGGCCTATATGTCGCCGGAGCAGGCCCAAGCGAAACCGGTAGACCAGCGGGCCGATATTTTTTCGTTCGGTATCGTGCTTTACCAGATGCTCACTGGCGCCATGCCCTTTGAGTCCAACACAGAGGTTGGGTTGATGTATAAGGTGGTCAATTCGCCCGTGCCGCCGGCCAGCCGGACGCGCGTGGGCCTGCCGCTCGCGTTGGACCGAGTGGTGCAAACAGCCATGGAAAAGGATCCGGCTCGCCGCTATCCAACGATGGACGCCTTGCTGGCGGATCTGAAAGAAATCGGTAATGAGATCAATCTTGGAAAGTCGCCGAAGGATGCATCCGGCACGCGGCGGCTGTCGGCGAAACCATTTTGGCGGGTGCCGGCGATCGTCACCGCCATTGGGGTTGCCCTGCTTGCGCTGGTGGCGATCCTGCTCTGGAGAGTAGGCCCGTCCTGGTTCAATCGTGTGCCAGTCGAAAAGAAAATCGCGGTGCTGGCATTTCGCAACGTCGGCGACAATCGCGAAAACGAAGCCTTTTGCGCGGGCGTGATGGAAGCGCTCACCAGCGAACTCACCGAGCTTTCGCAGTTCCATGGGTCGCTTTGGGTTGTGCCTTCCACCGAAGTTCGGCGCGAGTCCCTTACCAGCGCCAAGGATGCCCAACGCGCCCTGGGTGTAAATTTGGTGATCACCGGAAGCGTGCAGCGGGATGCGTCGCACGTGCATCTGACGGCAAATTTGGTGGATGCCATCACGCTGCGCCAATTACGCTCGCGTGAAATCACCAGGTCCTTGCAGGAATTCGCCGATCTGCAGGAAGCGGTGGTGCAGGAAGTGGCGCGTATGCTGCAAGTGGAATTTGGCGCGCGCGAGCGGCAAGCGGTAGCGGCTGGTGAGACCGGCACGTCGGGCGCCTACGATTTATACCTGCAGGCTCAAGGGCACCTGCAGCGGCGCAACCAGGGAGACATGGACCAGGCCATCGAACTATTCCAGAAGGCCGCGGCGCTCGATCGCAAATACGCGTTGGCATACGCCGGGTTGGGTGAAGCCTATTGGCGCAAATATCGCGACACGCAGGATACGCAATGGGTTGCCCCGGCGCAGAAGAGTTGCCAGACCGCGCTGTCGCTCAATAGCCAGTTGGCTCCGGTGTACGTCACTCTGGGAATTATTCAAGAAGGCACCGGGCATCATGAGGAAGCGATTCAGGCTTTTCTGAGGGCGCTGGTGCTGGAACCGATAAACGTGAATGCTTACAGCGAACTAGGTAAAGTTTATGAAGCGGTCGACAAGTTCGGAGATGCGGAATCCACTTTCCAAAAAGCCACCCAATTGCGGCCGGGCGATTGGACCAGCCTGTACGATCTGGGAATGTTTTATTACCGGCGAGGGCGCACCAAACAGGCGGTTCCCTTATTACAACGGGTGACGCGGTTGGCGCCGGATAACAGCTCCGGTTATTTGGGGCTCGGCGCGGTGTACTGGATGGATGGAAAACTCGAGGATGCGGCAACAAATCTGAAGAAGTCGCTGGAACTGCGGCCGACGGCTTCCGCCTATTCGAGCTTGGGCACCCTCTATTTTTTTCTCGACCGCTGCGCCGACGCCGTCCCGCTGATGGAGCAAGCTTTGAAACTCGCGCCTAAGAACGAGCAGGTTTGGGGAAATCTGGGCGACGCTTATGCGTGTGTGCCAGGGACGACGGACAAAGCAGCCCAAGCGTACCGGCGGGCGGTACAACTTGGACAGGATCGGTTGGCGGTCAATTCGAATGAACCGGAAGTGTTGAGCGTAGTTGCTTTGTATCAAGCCAAGCTTGGAGAGAAAGCGACGGCGCTGGCGAATATCGAGAAGGCTCGCAGGCTTGCTCCAGCCGGCAGGAAAGTGGCTTGGGAAGCGGCTTTGGTCTATGAATTGGGAGGCAATCGCGACCTGGCGATCCAAGCGCTGCGAGACGCGATGAACGCCGGACAGGCGGTCGTGGAAGTAAGGCACGAACCGGCCCTGGCGAATCTGCGCTCCGATCCGCGCTTTGGGCAACTAATGACGGACCGCGCGTCTAAGGTTCGATAATGTCAAGAATCCTGAGACGAACGCATGCTGACGCGTGGCACAGGCATTCTTGCCGGTGTGGATCTTTGAGCGATTACGCGCTCGGGCCAGTGCAATGACAACTGGATCGCTTCGCGCGCTGCTCACTCACCTGATCGAATACGCCGGACTGTATCCACCGGCTGGATTACCGCTCGCGGACGTCGCGGAAAACTACAAACTCTATCTGGCGTCGCCGGAAAGCTGGATTCTAAATCGCCTGGTACTGCCGCGAACGAAGCTGGATGAAGTGCATCTCGAAACGAATTGGAGGGTAACGCTGTTAGTCGATGCTGAGCCGGGAACATTGCCGGCGCAGATTGAGACGCTCGAGATTAAGGAAGGCCGGCGGCTGTCGCTGCCAACGTATTGCGAAGTTCCGCTGGATCGAATCGTGGACGGGTTCGCCAAAGTGCGCGCCGGCGGATTGACGCCGGAGTCGATTCCGTCCGCGGAAGAGCTTGCCGGCTTTCTATGCGATGCCGCCGGGCGCAAGCTGGCGTTCAAGGCAACGGCGGGGCTGCATCATCCACTGCGCTCGGATCGGCCTCTTACCTATGCTTCCGGCGCGCCACGCGCGGTCATGCATGGATTTGTCAATGTGTTCATGGCAGCCGCTTTCGCGTGGAATGGGGCAGATCGCGCGACGGTCTTGAGGGTCTTGAACGAGACCGACGCCGCTGCTTTCCATTTTCTCTATGACGAAGCCCTGTGGCGGACCCGCAGGCTGACTACGGAGCAGATCGCCGCATCTCGCCGCGACTTCGCGCATAGCTTCGGATCGTGCTCGTTTGAAGAGCCGATCGCGGATCTGCGAAAGTTAGGCTGGCTGCGATGATCGATGCGACTCACGATCCTGCGCTCCGGAGCTGGGTGGAGTCCGCTAACCATCCCGCAACCGATTTTCCGATTCAGAATCTGCCGTACGCGAGCTTCCGTTCGCGGGGGACAGACGGGATACGGTTGGGAGCCGGAATCGGAGCGCACGTTCTGGACGTGAGCGGCGCGTTCCAGATCCCGTCGATGCTGACGGTGATGGCAATGCCGCGCAGGACACGCATCGCACTGCGCCACGAGATCAGCGGGCTTTTAACTACGCGTTCTGAGCGAGCGGAACAATGGCTCTTGCCCATGGACGAAGTAGAATTCCTTTTGCCTTGCGAGATTCCCGACTACACGGATTTCTACGCGTCGATCCACCATGCCACCAACGTCGGGAGCATGTTTCGACCCGGCAATCCGCTGCTGCCTAATTACAAGTGGCTGCCGGTGGCATATCACGGGCGAGCGTCGTCGGTGGTCGTAAGCGGGACCGAGGTTCGCCGCCCCTGGGGGCAAATCGTTTCAAACCCGGCCGGTCCACCGCAATACGCGGCGTGCCGGTTGCTGGATTATGAGGTGGAGCTCGGGGCTTTTTTGGGGCCCGGAAATCCGATGGGCGAGCCGATTCCCATTGAGCAGGCGGAAGATCACGTGGCCGGGGTTTGCCTCTTGAACGATTGGTCCGCGAGAGACATTCAGACCTGGGAGTACCAGCCGCTGGGACCATTTCTTGCCAAAAACTTCGCGACTTCCGTGTCTCCCTGGCTCGTGACCATGGAAGCGCTCGAGCCTTTCCGGTGCTCGGCTCCGGCACGGCCGGCAGGCGATCCCAATCCTTTGCCGCATCTTCAGACGGCCGGTGATAGCGCGTTCGGGATCACGCTGGAAGTCTGGCTTCGATCCGCGCGCATGCCGGCCCCCATGATGCTAAGCCGGGCAGATTTCTCTTCCATGTATTGGACGCTATCGCAAATGGTGGCGCATCACAGCTCGAACGGCTGCCCGTTGCGAGCCGGCGACCTGATCGGCAGTGGGACGGTTTCCGGGCCCGAAAAACAAAATCGCGGCTGCCTGCTGGAGATGACTTGGCGTGGCACGGAGCCTCTGGAATTGCCGA
>CATPCN010000314.1 GCA_955652855.1 uncultured Chthoniobacterales bacterium
CCCCAAGAGACATCGGCCGGCAGGATCAACGTGGCCACCTGACCCGGCAGGCCTTTGGCCGCCCTTACCGCGTCGACAGCGTCACGGCACAGCTCAGCCGTGCTCCGGGACGTGCGTACGAAGCCCGGCGAGACATTTCGCGCCACAGTCTCGATGTCGGATTGCAGCTGCGCATCGTATTGCACGTGATAGGTGGCGTGGTCGCCCACGATATTGACGACGGGGACCTTGCCCCTGCGGGCGTTGTGGAGGTTCGCCAGGCCATTGCCGAGGCCGCAGCCCAGGTGCAGGAGTGTGGCGGCGGGTTTGTTCGCCATGCGTGCATAGCCGTCGGTCGCGCCCGTGGCCACCCCTTCGAACAGGCACAGCACGGCGCGCATTCCCGGCGCCGAATCCAGCGCCGCGACGAAGTGCATTTCCGAGGTGCCGGGGTTGGTGAAGCAGACCTCGATCCCCGCGTTCACCAGGGTCCGCATTAGGGCTTGGGCGCCGTTCATAATGATTGCCTCAATATAAAACGTTGGGTTGTCAGCGATCAGCTTTTCGTTGTGGACGCCCGGAATGCCGAACGTGTAGCGCAAGCCAATCTTCTCCATCGCATAACGGCCAGCCACGCACCGATGTCTTCATTTTGGTTTCCTCTTTGCTGTCGTTGCCACGGCCTCACCGGCCGATTGCACGCGCGGCGCGGCGTGCGCTGTAGATGCATCCTCCGAGGAACGTGCCTTCGAGGGCGCGCAAGCCGTTCATGCCGCCGCCGCCGAATCCCGCCGCCTCTCCGATCGAGTAGAGGCCGACGATCGGCGCTCCGGCGGCGTCGACCACGCGTGCGGACAGATTGCTGCGAATGCCGCCGAGACTCTTGCGGCTCACGATAAACAGGCGAATGGCCATCAACGGCCCGTTTCTGGGTTCGATGATCTTCTGGAAGTTGGAGATGCGGAGGCGGTCTCCCTTCCAACGGCGCAGATGGGCGATGCGACGCAGCTGCTCATCATTGTACAAAGCGGGCCCGCGGTCGATCTCGGAATCGTAAGAGGCCACACTCGCGCGCACTGCCGCTTCGTCGACGGCGTTGTCGCCCTGCAGGGCGTTCATTTTGGCGACGAGTTCAGGTAGCGTTTCCGCGACGACAACATCGGCGCAGTTTTTCGTCACCTGGTCGTAGAGCCAACGGTTGCCGAAGAGGGTGTCGACCACAAATCCGCGCACGTTGCGTTCCCGGACATTCGGGTTGAATTCGGCGCCGGATATTGCGAGTTCCTTGAGAGCGATCTTGCGGTTTAGAATTTGCCACGAATAGCCGCGCTCCTCGGCACAGATCCGTCCGACCAGATCGCGCGTATCGAAGCCGCCTACTAGCGGCATCGGGCCGAACCGTTCGCCGCGCCAGTTGAGCCACAGCGCCGAACGCGACGGCACCAATGATAGCCCGTGATCGGGCTTGCGCGGCCGCCAGTGGTGCACGCCCGCGGCATAGTTCCACATCCGGTCGAGATGGGTCAGTTGTCCGCCGCAGGCCGCGGCCACGTCGTGCATCAGACCGTCTGCAAACTGATGCGAACCATTGAGGATGGTTTGCGGTGGCCGACCCCAATCGGGATGCCAGTTCGCCTTGACGCGGGCGATGTCGCCGTTGATGCCGCCCGAGGCGATAATGGTCGACTCGGCCTCCACCGTGAAGGCCGCGTGATCGACCTCAGTCGTGCCGCTGACCCCGGTGATGCGCCCAGCCGCAACCTCCAGTCGCTCGACGCGGTGATCGAACAACAGTTCCAATTTGCCGGCGTCAGAATGGCCGCGCAGCACTTCGATCATCCGTGTCGCCAGGCGATGGCCGGTGCCCCACACGATATGCCAGCGCGGAACCGCGTTGCCGTTGCCGTACAGCCCGCGCTCGACCCACAATGGCATCGGCAGAAAGCCAATGCCATGGCCCTTCAGGAAGTCGTAAACGTCGCGCCTGCAATCGGCCACATAGGCTTCGGCCCATAGACGGGGATGGTCGTTAACGCCGCCATCGGCTCCGAACTCTCCGAACGACAGCCAGTTCTGCAAGGCGAGCTCGGGACTGTCCTTGATGCCAAAGCGGCGCTGCTGTGGGGTATCGACGAGCCAGATACCGCCGAAGCTCTCTTTGGCCAGCCCACCGAAATTGGCCTCGCTGTCGCGGTCCACGATGAGCACGCGCTTGCCCAGCCCAAGAAGATCGAAGGCCGAAACGATTCCCGCGATGCCGCCGCCGACAATGACCACGTCAGCTTTGTAGCGCCCCATGTTCGCCCTCTGTGGTCGCTCCAGCGCCGAACGTTTCCCTGCGGCTGAACCTCGCCTCGTGCGCGAGAAGGCACTCGAATAGTTCGACCTCAAGCCCTTCCACGTCCTGTCCTACCCGTTTCAGGCCTTCAACCTGATGAGGAGGTTCAGGATCTTCAAGGCCCGGTTGGCATAAGGCGGCTGAAACAGCATCTGGACTGCCGAGATCGGCCCCTGGTAGAAAATCGGGCGCAACTTGGAGAAGGTATTGAAGCCTTCGCGGGCGTGATAATGACCCATCCCACTGGCGCCCACGCCGCCGAACGGCAGGTCGTGCTGGCCCACATCCAGCAGTGCCTCGTTGACCGACACGCCACCCGACATGACGCGTGAGATATAGAACTCCTGCAATGCACGGTCGTGAGTGAAGGGGTAGATCGCCAGCGGCCGATCATGTGCGTTGATGTAGTCGGCGACCTGTTGCCGGTCACTGTAGGTACGAACCGGCAGGATTGGCCCGAAGATTTCCCGCGACATGATCTCCATGTCCTCGGTGGGATTGAGCACCAGATGCGGCGCGAATTTGCGCTGCTCCGCGTTCGACTCCTGGCCCGCGGCGAGATTGATCAGCGTCGCGCCTTTGCTCTTTGCGTCGGCCAGGGCGTTCTGCAACCGGGTAAAGGAGCGCGCGTCGATGATAGACGTGTAGTCCGCGCCGTTGATGTCCGGATAGCGCTCGGCGATCAGGCGCCGGCAATGATCGGCGAATTCGTTTTCCTTACCCTCGGGCAGAAAGATGTAATCAACATTGGTGCAAATTTGTCCCGCGTTGAACATCTTCACCCACATAATCCGTTCGGCCGCCGTCTTGATGGGGTAGTCGGGCCCGACGATCGCCGGAGCCTTACCGCCGAGTTCGAGCGTCACCGGGGTCAGGTTGCGCGCGGCATTGGCCATCACGGCCCGGCCCGTCGTGCCGGATCCGGTGAAAAGGATGTGGTCGAACGGAATAGACGAGAAGGCCGGGCCGCGGCCCCCGCCATCCTCAAAGAACTTGAGCTTGTCCTCGCCGAAATATTTTGGGCTGATGCGGGCGACCAGGATTGCGAGATTGCGCGAGTTCTCTGAAATCTTGACCATGGCGCGATTGCCGGCTGCAAAGATCGCCGTCAGCGGGGCGAAGGTCAGATTGATCGGAAAATTCCAGGGAACGATGATGCCGACGACGCCGAGCGGTTGCGGTCGGACACGCTTGTGGGCGCCAGGATATGTCAGGAAATCGATCTTGCGACGCTGCGGCTTCATCCATTTTTTCAGGTAGGCGCCCAACTCCAAACCATCCAATGGAGAACGAAGCGATCCGAACAACTCAAAATCGCCAAGTAGAATCAG
>CATPCN010000315.1 GCA_955652855.1 uncultured Chthoniobacterales bacterium
ATGCCAAGGGCGTGCTGACCGCGCGCGTGATCCGCAACATCATCGATGCCGCGAAAAAACTCGGAAAACGCGTGATCGTCGATCCCAAGAGCGCCAATTTCGCGATCTATCGCGGTGCCACGCTGCTGACGCCCAATCGCAAGGAATTCGCGGAAGCGACCCGCAGCCGTGCCGACAGCATGGAAAGTATCGCTGACGCGGCGCAAGACGCGATGCAGCTTGCGGACTGCGACGCCATGCTGGTGACCCAAAGCGAGCAAGGCATGACCCTGGTGCCGCGCAGCGGCGAGGCCATCCATGTGCCGGCCCATCCCGTCAAGGTGCGCGACGTCTCGGGTGCGGGCGATACCGTTGCCGCGGTGCTCGCGGTGGCGCTTGCGGCCGGAGCCGATTGGGAGGCATCCTTACGGATGGCGACCGCTGCGGCCGCGGTCGCGGTCAGCAAGAAGGGCACTGCGATCGTGACATTAGCGGAATTGCGGCGGAAGATTCTGCCGCATCCATACCTGGCGGCCGACGAGAAGATCATCGCGACAAGCGATCAGCACGATGCGCATCTATCGGATTGGCGAAAGCAGGGTTTGCGGGTCGGATTCACCAACGGCTGTTTCGATATTCTGCATCCCGGTCACGTCAAGGTGTTGACCGCGGCGCGTGGCGCCTGCGATCGGCTGGTGGTTGGATTGAACAGCGATGCTTCGGTGAAGCGGATGAAAGGCGAGGGGCGTCCGGTTCAGGACGAACGTGCACGTTCGGTGCTGGCGGCGCTGGAGGCGGTCGATCTCGTCGCCATCTTCGAAGAGGATACGCCGATCAATCTGATCACGCAGATCAAGCCGAATGTATTGGTGAAGGGCGGCGACTATACCCGCGCCCAGGTCGTTGGCCACGAGATCGTCGAAGCCCATGGCGGCGAAGTGCTGCTGGTCGACATCTTGCCCGGCTTCAGCACGACGTCATTGGTCAATCGCGCGCGCGAGGGCCAGACATGAGCGCGGACGTGACGACTTCACCGGCGGCCGCGGCACTGCCGACCTGGCGCGACCCGGCCGCCTGGGCGAAAACGGCGGATATTTTCGCCGTTCTGATCGCGCTCTCGCTTCCGTGGTCGACGTCGCTGGTCGGTATCTTCGGCGTTGCGTGGGTGATCACCGTGGTGCCGACGCTCGACCCCAGGATGTTCGTGGTGTCGCTGCAGCGGCCGATTTCCGTGCTCCCGATTGCGCTGTTTGGGCTGGCGCTGCTCGGAACGCTGTGGTCGGACGCCCCGTGGGGCGCGCGTCTTTATGCCGTTGGCCCGAGCGCCAAGCTGCTGGTGCTGCCGGTGATGTTTTATCACTATGAGCGTTCGGCACGCGGCATCTGGGTGTTCGCAGCGTTTCTGATCTCCTGCGCTCTGCTGATGGCGATGTCGTGGATCGTCGCGTTCGATCCGGCGCTCGCGCTCAAGTCAGGAGCCTCATACGGGGTCCCGGTCAAGAATTACATCGACCAGAGCCAGGAGTTTGCCTTGTGCGCCGTGGCACTTGCTTACCCGATTATAACTCTGCTGCGCGCGAAAAGAACTTTGCTGGCGGTGCTTCTCATCGCGCTCTCCTTAAGCTTCATCGTCAACATGATGTTCGTCGTCGTGTCGCGAACGGCGATGGTCACCATGCCGATCATGTTGGCTGTATTCGCGCTGCTGCACCTGAAATGGCGAAGTGTCGTCGCCATCATGGGCCTGCTGGCTGTGCTCGCGGGACTGGCGTGGGCGACATCGCCTCAGCTGCGCAGGATCGGCGGAACGTTCTTGAGTGATTATCAACTGTACAAAGAGCAAAACATCCCGACGTCGATCGGCCAGCGGCTGGAGTACTGGAAGAAATCGCTGGGGTTTTTTACCGAGGCTCCGGTCTTCGGACACGGTACCGGATCGACGCGTGCGCTGTTTGAGCAGGCCGCAGTTGGTCAGACTGGCGCCCATGCTGAAATCATCGGAAATCCACACAACCAGACTCTGAACGTCGCAGTACAGTGGGGCGTGATCGGAATAGTCGTGCTATATGCGATGTGGCTTATGCATCTGCTCCTGTTTCGCGGCGACGGGTTGGTGGCGTGGATCGGATTGCTGGTCGTGGTGCAGAATATTTTCACCTCGCTGTTCAATTCTCACCTATTCGACTTCCACGAGGGGTGGATGTACGTTCTGGGCGTCGGCGTCGCAGGCGGAATGGTGCTTAAGACAAGTTCGCGCGAAGCGACACCAGAATCGGAAAATTTCATTAAATCATAACGGCTGGCACGCACGCGTGAGATGAGCTATCAGCAGTTTCGCAAAGGCAGTTTCCCGATATTCTTCATCAACGGTCAGCGAAATGATGCGTTTCTCAAATCTGACCTCGCGCAACCTGTTGATTGCAGCGCACGACGCCCTGGCGACCACGCTTGCGGTGTTCGCGAGTTTCTACCTGCGTTTCGAGGGAGATCCCTTTACCGAGCGGCTGCCGCTGCTGCTGCGTATCCTGCCGTATTTCATCGCGTTGAGCGTGGTCGTCTGCTACATTTTCCGTCTGACCACCACGAAATGGCGCTTCATTTCGTTGCCGGATGCGCTGAATATTCTACGCGTGGCAACGGTGCTGACGGTCGCGCTGCTGGTGCTGGACTACATCTTTGTCGCACCCAATGTTAAAGGCACGTTCTTCCTCGGCAAGATCACCATCGTTCTTTACTGGTTTCTAGAGGTGTTCTTCCTGAGCGCATTGCGCTTTGCCTACCGCTATTTCCGCTACACGCGCGTGCGCCGTCACGCGCGCATCGAAGGCGCGTCGCCGATGCTGTTGATTGGTCGCGCGGCCGATGCGGAGATCCTGTTGCGCGGAATTGAAAGTGGAGCCGTCAAGCAGCTATGGCCGGTCGGCGTCTTATCGCCGTCGCCGGCCGATCGTGGGCAGTCGATACGCAACATTCCGGTGCTCGGCGGACTCGACGATATCGAAGATGTTATTCGTGACTTTGCAAGGCGCAATAAAGCAATCAAGCGCGTGGTCATGACGCCGTCGGCGTTCGATCCGGAGGCGCATCCCGAATCTGTTTTGATGCGGGCGCGCCGGCTCGGGCTGATCGTCAGCCGGCTTCCGTCGTTGGAGAGCGGGGATGCGCCGCGGTTGAC
>CATPCN010000316.1 GCA_955652855.1 uncultured Chthoniobacterales bacterium
GCCACAGGTCCGGCCCGTACAGCCGGTACAAGATGCCCAAGCGCAAGTCGTGCAAAATGCCCCAGAACAGGTCCGGCCCGTGCAAAAGCAGCGACAAGTCAGGCCCGTGCAAAATGCCCGAACGAAGGTCGTGAAGAATGTCCGGGCACAGGTGCGGCGCGTGCAAAATGACCGAGCACAGGTCCGGCCCGAGCAGAACGCCCAGGCCCAGGTTCGGTCCGTGCAAAATGCCCAGGCACGGTGACACCTGCTAAGCCTCAGTTGGCACATTAGACCTCAGCAAATGACAGCGTATCTTGCCAAGCCCGCGCCATCAGCACAGAGCGCCCTATAGAGCAATCCGGCTCCAGCGTGATCATTGAAGGTTCAGAGCATTTCCGAAGGGACCACGGTGTCTGAGCTGCACCCAGCTGAAATCCCAATCCTCGCTACTTCTCTTCTTCCATGGTCACCGCGACTGCGCCGATGGCAGAAAGCCGGACCTTATTGCCTTCCACCTCCGCGAGAGCTTCTTATCGATGAAGTGATGGTGACCCTTGTGGCTACCTTCACCGCTGTCTTCTTAGTCAGCTTGCGCGGTTCCCTTCGACCTCGACGACCGTCCCGACGTGAACGCCGTCGGCGCCGATTGACACTGGTCTCGGCCGTCCGAGCCGGACGAGCTGTTCAGACCAAGCAGCCAAGGCTAGATCGATCGGCAAGGCGCGCAAGGCGGCCTGATTACGCGAACAGGGTGGCGGGTCCAGCTCGCCACCCGTCGACCTGGCCTATTTGTCGAAGGCTCCGTAGACAACGTTTTTCAGAGCCACACGAATCCGCCCACGCTGCGAGACCGTCTGCGCCATGAAGACGACGAACATGTCTTCCTTCGGGTCGACCCAGAACGTGGTGCCCCCGGCTCCGGACCAATTCATCTCGCCGACTGATCCCTCCGCAAAACTCACGCCGGCTTCGGTACGAACGGCGAAGCCCAGTCCGAATCCAAAACCGGGTCCGGGTAGGTAGTAGGGTCCTGGTACCACGCCCGATCCGGTCCCGATATGGTTCGAGCCCATGTAAGCGATGGTCTTCGGGCTGAGATACCGCCTTCCGTCCAGCGTGCCCCCGTTCAGTACCATCTGCGCGAAACGAGCATAGTCGCCGATCGTGGACACCATCCCGCCGCCGCCGGACTCCCATTTCTGCGCGACACGGGGATCGTTCATGACGGAGTTGTTGCCGATGGTGCGATCGTTCGGGAATGGTTCGGCCACCAGAGATCTCTTGGCTGGATCGGTCACGGAGAAGGCTGTGTCCTTCATGCCGAGTGGGTCGAGCAGCCGCTCCTTCTCGAATTGATAGAGCGATTTCCCAGAGACCACCTCGATCACCCGACCGAGTATGTCGGTCGATTGGCTATAGTCCCAAGTCGTGCCGGGCTGATAGGCGAGCGGCAACTTGGCTACCCGTTCGGTGAACTCGGCATTATCGACGTCTCCCGCGGTCAGCTGAGCGTCCACATAGGCCTTCTTGACCAGGCCCTCGCCGAAGAAACCGTAGGTAAGACCCGATGTATGCCGCATGAGGTCTTGAATGGTGATGGGGCGCTTAAATGGTACCATATCGAGTCCCATCGCCCCGTCCTCGCCCTTCTTTTCGACGCCTACTTTGACGTCGGCGAACGCCGGGATGTATTTGGATAAGGGATCTTCGAGCTGTAATTTGCCCTCTTCGACCAACATCATGGCCACGACCGTGGTGATCGGCTTAGACATCGAGTAGATGCGGAAGATGGTGTCGGGTGTCATCGGCTCCTTCGTGCCGGGATCCCGAACTCCGAAGCTGTTGAAGTAGGCGGTTTTCCCGTTGCGCTGGATCATCATGATGGCGCCCGGGATTTTGTTTCCGGCGATCTCGTTCTTGATGTAGGCATCGATGCGAGCAAGCCCTGCGCTCGTGAAACCGGCCTCCTCGGGCTTGGCGGTGTTCGGACCTTCGGCGAACGCGCTGGGGATGACGACAAATAGCGTTGCGGCGACGGCAACGCTGCGCAAACGAATGGATAAGACCATTTGAATCCTCCCTGGTGTCGGGTCTTGGTGTCTGAACGACCGCGGCAACACCCGACGGCGACCGATTGGAGGCGATACTTGCTTGACGGGAAGCCTCTGGCAAGGCCCGCACAGCAGCTATGCATCGCTGGACGGCAACGATAAGCCAAAGCCCCGGAGCCCGTATGACTTCAGCGAGGCGCCAGTGTCGGTTCTCGTCCTTCGGTCTTCAGCAACTCGATTACCGCGTCATGCAGTTCCCGGTCGTCAATGATCTGAATAAGTTGGTCGAGCGTCAAATCGATATGATCCTCCCATTGCAGGAGGCTCAGAATGATTATCGAAGTAGCTTTGTTTCTCTTGTTTGTCGCTATCGCCGGTGCCTTCGTCGTTAAAGCCTACGAATGGCGACAGGATGTGCTCTACGGGCTTTACATCAGGCAGAACGACTGGAAGAGGTAGGCTCAGTGCCCGCGATCCGGACCAGATGTGCGGGCCTTCACATAGCTTCGCGGTATCAGTCTAACCGTGTGACCAAGCACGTTCGCGGCCCCAATGGTGAGCTGACGGACACGCTTCGATCCCGAATTGCAGGATCAGAACCACGCCCGCAACATCAACCCATGCACCGGGAGTACAACTTCGCAATATTGAGACCAATCGTGCTAACTTCGCCCATGGACGGCTGCCGCTCGCATGAGAGCACTCACGCGGCGGTAACCATCTCACATCGCGCGTTCGCGCATGGAGTGACGTGCAGCTCTTCGTCATAATCCGGGCTGTCAAAGTTAAAATAGTCTTCGAGTTCTGCCACGGCGAGACGGTCCCATCGTTCTGCTTGCTCCAGAAGCGACCACTTTTGGAGAGGTTGAAACGCCGCGGTTTGACGATACA